>JAISAN010000034.1 GCA_031266635.1 Treponema sp.
CTTTTTCTTCCAGTTCTTCTTGTAATTCCGGCTTATAGATTGAATCCAGAACGCCGTCTTGCAACATCTTTTCAATACGCTCTTTGGTAATAGCGTAGTTCCGCTGTAAAGGCTGATAGACCGAGTATTCTTTATACAGAAATTCGTTCACATCAAATATTTTGCAATCTTGGTTTTCTTTGAAATTGGCGTAGAGTTCCGTGATGGCCTTCATATCATCACGAGAGATTTCCCGGCGTTTCTTTCCCAATGATTTGCTTAACAGTTTCCAGTAATTCACCACGTTGATAAGCTGCACTTTCCCCCGGCGTTCTTTCCGTTTGTTTTTTGAAAGGATAAAAATATAAATGCCGATACCGGTATTATAGAAAAGGTCTGTTGAAAGGCCGATGATCGCCTCAATTAAATCGTTTTCCAGTAGATAGCGCCGTATCTGGCTTTCTCCGCTGGCGGTGCCGCCGGAAAACAGGGGCGATCCATTTTGGATGATGGCGGCTCTACCCAGCCGGTCGTCCATTTTAGCGACGGCGTGCTGTACAAAAAGAAGCTGTTCGTCCCCGGTAGCAGGTAATCCTCCTTTCCAGCGTCCGTGGGCCTTTGTTTCGTATTCGTCCCGAACCGCTTTTTCAACCCCTTCGGGAGCGTCCTTGCCGCCCCAGGGCGTACCAAAAGGGGGATTGGCTATAACGATCCGCATACTTTGATCGGGGAAACAGTCTTTTATCATGGTATCCTGAAAATGAATGTTCCCGGCATCTTGTCCCTTGATGAGCATATCGGCGAGACAGATGGCATAGGACTCGGGGTTTATTTCCTGGCCGAAAAGCCGCACATCAATGTTTGAGTTAAGCCGGTGGAGAAAATCGTATGTGGTGGAGAGCATACCGCCGGTTCCACAGGCCATATCCAACACGGTGGCGACTTTGCCTTCGGTCAAAAGGTCGTCGCAGCCTTCGGCAAGGATGATGTTCACCATAAGCCGGATCACTTCTCTGGGGGTGTAATGGTCGCCGGCCTCGGCGTTAGTGGAAAAGCGGCGGATAAGGTCCTCAAACATATAGCCCATCACATGGCCGTCAACGGTTTTGGGGTCAAGGTCAAGTTCGCTGAATTTTTTTACCACCCCGTAGAGGCGCTTGTTCTTGTCCATCTTCTCGATTTCTTTCTTGAATTCAAGATTGTTGATAATCTCCTGAATGTTGGCGGAAAAGCCTTCGATATAGCTTTCAAAATAGCTTTCAAAATTCGCGGCGATATTTTTACTGTCCGCAAGGAGTTCCGCCAGCGTAAAGCGGCTGGTGTTATAAAAGGCGAAACCGGCCTTTCGCCTGAGCACTCCCTCAGGGGTATTGGGGTTCTTTTCAAAGGCCGCAGCCACCGCTGCTTTGGTTTGGGCAAGGGCGCACTCCAGGCGGCGGATAATTATCATGGGGATAACGACATTTTTGTATTTGTCGGATGAATAGGTTCCCCGCAGGGTATTGGCAATGGACCAGATGTGATCGACTTCGGCGCTTACATTGATTGAGGCATCATCGTACATGACCTCAATCTTTTTCCGTTTTGCCATTGATACCTTCACCTCCCCTGAATGGCACATGGGTCTAAAAATGACCGGCGCCGTTTCCTGATCTGTTTCAAGTATTATAGCACAAAGTTACGCATTATAGACAGACCCTAAATGCGCCGCGACTATTTCTTCGATATTCACTTTTTCTAAACCGGCGCTAAGATCCACGGCCTTCCCCGAGCGGAGATAGTAGAGCCAGGCCCGCACGGGCTTGCCGAATATGTCCGATACGGCCCGGCGGTACACCGCGAGCTGGGCAAGATGGCGTTCCGGCTCTACGGTTTTATCGGTCTTGAAATCGAGGATCTGTACAAGGCCGTCCGATTCAAAAAGCAAATCAATAACGCCGTAAACGGGGATTTTTCCGTTCTCCGCTTCAACCATAGTGAGGATGGGATATTCGGATTTCCGGGCGGGATCGGCCAGGCTCCGGCGGCCAAGTTCCGAGGCCAGAAATTTTTCCGCCATGTCTTTGGCCGCCCCGTCAATGGCGGCGGCGGCTTTTTCGCTTAACCGGGCCAGAAACCGGGGGGGGAGCCGGGGTTTTCTTTTGTGGGCAAAGGCTTCCAGATAGGCGTGAACAATGGTTCCGAATTCGGCGGGCGCGAGTTTCGCCTGCCGGAGGAGAGCGTCAATATCATCGGGGGCCTCTTCGGCGGGAGCGGGAGCCGGCGGCTCGTACCGCAGGGCGCTGGCGCTGACGCCGGGGAGCGAAGGCTGGGGCGGGGAAACGGAAGGAGCGTTTTCGTAAAAAGCCGCCGCCGCTTCAGCCGCATCGGCCATAACAGGGGGATGTTCCGTCCGGCGGCCGGCAATATAAAACCGGGAAAGTTCCGCCCGGCTATAGGAGGGAATTGTTTCCAGCGTATAAAAGGAATGGTCTTCCGCAGTCAGAACCGGGATCAGGAGATCGAGAAAACCGGGAAGGGCGTCGCTGTTTTCTTTTTTTGCCTTGATTTCTTTCAGCCGGTCAGGAATCCAGGAAGTTCCGCGTTCATTGTGTTCCGCATTCTCCCGCTCATCCTTGTCCCCCGCAGGCGGCAGAACGGCACTCATAAAAAGGCGGCTTTCCGCCCTGGTCATGGCAACATATAAAAGCCGCCGCAGTTCGGCAACGGCCTTTTGTTTTTCCTCGTCCTGCTGGAGCAGATAAAAATAATTTTTCCCTCCGCCGGGCAGTTCTTCCACGCCGGGAAGATTGAGGGTGAATCCCCAGCTTTCACCGCAAAAAAACGGTTTAACATTGTGGTCTATTCTTATTTTTCCCTGGCAGCCGGGGATAAAAACCACCGGAAATTCCAGGCCCTTGCTTTTGTGGATCGTCATGATCCTGACCCCGCTTTCCCGTTCCACCGGAACCCGCAGCTCCTTGATCCGTTCATCGTTTTTGATGATCTGGTCAAAGTTGTCAAGAAATTCAGCCAAAGTCCGTCCCCGCCGATCCGACTGCCGGGCAAGCTCGAAAAAGAAATCAAACAGTTCGCCGTAGATCTGGGATGGGGGAGACCAGAGGGTTTCATACCTATACCCCGCTTCATACCAGAGCAGGGTCAAAAGATCCGCGGCCGGCCTGGTCCGGGCCTCCTCCGCCAGGGATTGATACTGTTCCCTGGCCTTCCTGAATGTTTCCCGTTCTTCGGCGGGAATTTTTTCCTCAAGGGCTTCGTTAAAGGGTATGCCGCTGGTATCCAGCATACAAAGACTCAATACCAGATCGCTGAAACCGCAAAAGGGAGAACGAATCAGGGCGGCATAAGCTGCCTTATCATGGGGATAAACCAGGAGACGGAGAAAATTAAACAGATCGTTGATAGGAGCATCGCTGAACAGTCCCGCCGGATCATCGGTATTGTAGGGGATTCCGAAATTCTGGAATTGCTTTTCCAGCGAAATCTGATGAGCCGTAGTCCTCAAAAGTACCGCGAAATCGCCGTAGTGGCATCTGCGTTTCCCCGTCTGCCCGCCATCCCTGGTTTGGATCTCACAGGCCCCGTCTACCAGGTCCCGGATTTTTTGGGCGATAAAGGCCGCTTCCAGATCGCCGGTAGAAAGTTTATAGGGATCATCCAGGGGAATTTGCCCCTGGTCCAGAAAACAAAAACAAAGGGGCGCTTCGTTTTGATCTTCAGAATCCGGTTCCCCCGGACGCAGCCCGGAGGAAATTTTTTCATACCGCGCCTCATAGTCGGGGATATTTTCCGCGTCCCTCAGAAAGACCGGCTCTTCGGAACCGGCCCCGCCGGGGAGAAGGCCGCCAAAAAAATAATTAAAAGCCCGTATCAACAGGGGGTTTGAACGGTAATTGAAATCGAGGCTGATATGCCCCCCCGCGTAATGCCGCGAAAACGAACCGGCAAGGGCCCTGAAAACCGATACGTCGGCGCCGCGGAACCGGTAGATGGACTGTTTTTCATCGCCCACAAAGATCATCTTGTTGGGGTTCAGCCGGGAAAAACCGGGAATCCCCGGTTCCCCGCAGTCCGCGTTTTCCGCCAGAAGAAAAATAAGGTCCCGCTGTAGTTTGTTGTTGTCCTGAAATTCGTCAATCATAATGGCGGAAAAAGAACGGTTATAAAACTGCCGCAAATCGGGATACCGGGAAAGGGCATCCACCGCCAGATGGGCAATATCGGCAAAGGTCAATAATCCGGCTTCCCGTTTTTTTTGATTAAACTCCCGCTGGTATTCTTCCAGCAGCGAAAACACCTCCCGGATCGTACCGGCGGAGAGGGCAAACAGGGCTATGGATTCCAGGCTCGCCGCAATTTCCCGCAGAGCGTCGCGGTGTTCTCTGATGATTTCTTTTTCGGGGTTCAGCCTGCCGCTGAAACTTATGGCGCGGAATTGTTCCAGAAAGATAAAAAAATTACGGAACTGTTTCCGCGCTGCCGCCCCGGATGATTCTTCCGCAAGCAGGGCCTGTATGTCAGGAACCGGGGGGAAAGAAAGGTCTTGTTTTAACAGGGCTTCGATTTGTTCCCCCGGTTTTTTCAGCTCCCCCATTGCCGAAACCATGCCCTTTACCGGCATGACCGCATCCCCCGCAAATTTGTTCCAGGCCCGGCATATTTCTTCCCGCTGTTTTTCCCAGAGCGCTCCAAAATCCAGGGGCGCGGAGATGGAAGCGGCGGAAAGAACGGCCTCCGCAAAAAGCTCTTCCGCCAGGGTTTGTATTTTTTTATCTCCCATCAGGGCCTGCAAACCCTTGTTGTCCCGCTTGTTCAAAACAAAGGGCAGCGCGCTTTCCAGCGCCAGGGCGCGCACGCCTTCGGGATCGCAGACAAAATCGGGGTTTATTCCATAACGCCGGGCCGCGAGCCGGGCAACGCCGGTACAAAAAGAATCCAGGGTTAAAATATTGGCCCGGTTGAAATTAGCCACCGCTTCCCGCGCCCGGGGCTCGTCCTTTTGGGCCGCCAGGAGTCCGTAAATGCGGCTGTACATTTCGTTCACCGCTTTATTGGTAAAGGTCAGGGTGATAATTTCTTCCACCGGCAGTCCCTTTTCCATAACCAGCCAGGCGTACCGGGACGCGATAACCCTGGTCTTTCCCGAACCCGCGCCGGCGCTTACCACCGCATTGGATTCCGATTGTACCGCCGCCTGTTGTTTGAGGTCCAGGCCCTCAAGAATTTTTTCACAGCTCACCGGATACCGCCTCCGCCGTAAGTTCACCGGCGTTTCCCGGTTCAGGATTCAAAAAATAAGCGGTACGGCAGATTTTTTTATACCCGCAATCCCGGCAGGTTTTACGGTCCAGCGGGCGGGGGGCAAATTCCACATTATCTACCGCCTCAACAAAGCGGCCGGCGGCGGTCTCCAGCGCGTCCAGGGTGGGCTGGAATTCTTCCCGGCTAAACCCCCGTTTCCGTTTTGGTTTTCCGATAACCGCGGTAATGTCATTTTGTTTAATGCTCATAAAATAGGCCCCGCCGGTTCCGGACGCGGCGGCCTCCTCCAGCAGGCTCACGTACATGGCCATCTGATAATTCTCAATCCGCTGATCTTCTCCCACGGCGCTGCCGGCTTTGCTTGGCATGATATTGATTTTATAATCAATGATGACCGGCTCATCGTCTTCAGAAACCGAAACCCGGTCGAGCTTTCCGGTAAACAAAACCGGGATACCATTAATCTGCCGTACCCGGCTGAATTTCCGCTCCAGATCGCCGACCGTGTACCGGGGGAAATAAGCGGCTTCGGTTTCAAGCAGCCGGGCAATCCGCAGGGCAATTGGCCGGGCCTGGGCGCTCAAAAGCGGGACCGCCAGGGGCCCCTGAAAGGCCCGGAATTTTTTGGCCGCCTCTTCGGTAAACTCCTCCGCCCAGAGACGGTAATCTTTCAAATGCTCCGGCAGGAACCGGCGGTCTCGGTCATGGATTTTTTGAAAAAGATTTTTCAGAATCTCATGGTACAGAATTCCCAGGGCTTTATCGTCCATCAATTCCGCTTCCAGGGAATATTCCCTGATATTCAAAATCCGTTCAAAAAACCAGAAAACGGAACAATAAAAAAAACTGTTCAGGCCGGTAGCGGAAACCCTAAAGTAAAGCTTTGATGCATCGCTTCCGGCCGTTTCCGGCCCCTGTTCCCACTGGGCCGCGTGTATCTTCTGCCGGAGGAGGGGCAAAGAAGGCCAGGAGGCGGGGAACTGTTCCGCCAGAAGATTAAAACGCCCTTTTCTTCCGCCCCGCAAAAGGGAGCTCCAGTTTTGAAAACCCTCCCGCTGGACCGGGAAAAGCCGGGGGGGAAATTCCGCGCGGTCCAAAGCGGCCGATATGGCCGCATAAGCCCCCGCGGCCCACCAGCTTTTTTCCAGATAAAAAGGATCATCCTCCCGGGGCGTTCCCGGTTCATCCGTGCCGCCGTCTCTTCCGGCGGCAAAAAAACTATGGGGAATCGCCGGGCCCGCCAGCGTCTCCGCGGAGGCGCTGTAACAGGAGCGGCCTTTTTTGTCCGCCGGAGAAGGCGCCCGGTAGAGGCAAAAAAAATCCCCGGAAACATCGGCGTCATTCAGGCCAATGTTCCGCCGTTTGTCCTGCCGCAGAAAACCGAGGGGCCGGTACACTACCGAGGCGGCGGCCTGGGACGCGTTTAACACAAAGTGGCAGCGAAACGGGGCGGCGGCGGCAACCCGGTAGGGGAAAATATTGACCCCCTGTTTTTTTTGATCCGGCACATATTTTGTTTCCCCCAGGACAGATACAAAAAACGCGAAGGGCGTTTCCGGGACAAGCCGGGGATATTCCTCCTCAAGCCGGATCAGGACCGAAAGTTCCTCAATACAGCGGGCCAGCACATTATCGCTTTCAACGCCGCATTTTGACATGTCCAGGCTTGAATTCCTGAAGGCAAAATAAAACCGGCGGATATCGGAAAAACTTTTCGCCTTTACTAGGGCGGATAGTTCTTTTTTCAGCCCCTCGTAATATTGACGGAGCAGTTCTTCCCGGGCGCCTGTAAAAGCCGCCTGCCAAATATCTACGGTTCTGCCGTTTTCCCGGAACGGGGAAAGACAATTATAACTGACGCCGAATTCAATCAATTCCCGGTTCCGGTCCGGCCGGGCCCAGGGCAGATGGATATTGAGGAGCAGGGTTTTAAGGGCGGCAAAGGAAAAATTGTTACTTACGCAGTTTTGTATCAGGGAAAACAGGCGGCCTGCCCCGTATTCGGCAAGAGGCTTTCCCGCCCCCAGGCGGAATGGAATATCATAAAGAAAAAATTCCCGCTGCAGATAAGGGGCCAGCTCATCAAGCTGGGGAACGTTTACCGCCATATCCTCATAAGGAACGCCTTCGGTCTCGTGGAGGCGGCGGATCTCCCGGATCATGGCCCGGATTTCCCCCCGGACGGAGGCATACCAGCGGAGTTCCGGCGGCGGCCCGTCCGGCGCCCGGCGGATAATTTCAAAGGCCCGGTTGTGTTCCAGCAGTTCTTCGTATTCCCCGTAATCTTCCATAATTTCGGGAAAAAAAATAAAATATTTTTTATGCTGATCCCGGATCGTCAATTCCTGCCAGGAAGGCTCAAAAAGGCCGTTTTCTTCCAGAAAGGCGGCGTATTTTGTTTTAACGAACATAAAGTCCCGGTCCTCGGCATCGGCGGTATAGGACTCCGTTTTTTGAAGGCGCCGGTCCCAATACCCCAGGGCCGGGAGCAGAGCCGCGATAGAGGCGGTAAAGACCCCGCCTGATTCCGCGTATTCCCGGGGAATCAGAGACTGGAGGAATTTTTCTTCGGCGTTTTTTTTAACCAGTTGTTCCGCGAATAATTTTCTGATTACCGAAGACGCGGGCTCTCTGCCCGGCGCTTCCGCAAGAACGACCTGTTCCTTGAAACGATCCCAGGCCATAAAACGATCGGTCGCCAGGGATCTGGGTCCGGCAAATTCACCGGCCCGGCGGGCCCAGAGACCGGCGGCCACATCGGAGGGGAATACAAAAAAAACCTCTTGATTGGCGATTTCTCTTTTTATTATCCCCGCAACCTGGTCCATAAAGTATACCAAGGATATACCAGGAACCGGAACTTAAACAAGGCGGATTGCCGTTTGAACGGTTCACCGCAGGCGCGGGGGGATTTTTTACCCACCGGAAAATTGTGGTGGGAAAATTTTACCTGCCATCCTGGCGTCTATGTCCGGTATTTGCCGGTAAAACGGTTCCCCTGCACCGCTATTCGGCTTGGCATGGTTTTTGCAATATAATATACAAGGCCCTGGGCCTTACCGAATCTAAATCTGAGGCTGCTTTTTCATAAGTTGATAGAGGCCCGACAGCCTTGAGCTTGTTCCAAAACCCAAGGCGGTTTTGGAACAGCCCTGTTTGAAAAAGCACCTCAAGGAGTTTGTTATGAAAAGAACTGGTTTTTTTCTTGCCCTTTTATGCGCCGCGGGGATTCTCTCCGCCCAAACCGGGAATCCGCCGGGTCCGGGTTCCGGCAGGAACGGGCCTGAAAAAACGGCGATCAGCGGAAACCTGGGGATTAGCAGCGGGATGATAAGCCTGGAAAGCGGCGGAACCCTTTATTATGTGATAGGTCTTAACCGGTTTATCGGTTTCATCGACGGCCTCAAAGAAGGGGCGGCGGTAAGCCTGGAGGGTTACGCTTTTGAAGCCCCCCGCCTGTCCGGGGCAATGTTGTTCCGCGTTACCGAACTGCGTCTCAGCGGGAAAAGTTATGACCTGTCTCCCCCCGGCGGGAGAAACTTCTACGGGCCGGGAGACGACGCCCAGGAAAGGGGGATGTTTCCTCGGCACCGGGATTTCCGCTCCCCCGGTAATCACCACGACCGGAACAGAGGCCGCCGGCCGGACCGGCGCGGTCCCTGGCAGGATTATTAGAGCTGTTGGGAAACTGAGGCTTCCCAACAAGTTAGGCTAACGTTTTTTACCCTTTGAAGAAAATTGCGTTTGCGTAATTCTTTATATATCAATGAATTAGCAATTTTCTTCGAGGAACCTCTGGAAACCCAACCGGGGTTTTCAGAGGTTCCCTCTACCTATAATTCGTAAATTTCATGGAGAAACAGGGTTGCCGTCTGGGCCACATTAAGGCTTTCGATATGGCCCGTTCCGGGGATACGGACCA
>JAISAN010000074.1 GCA_031266635.1 Treponema sp.
TCGCGGTAACCGGAGGAAACAATTCCCCGGACAGTAAAAGGAGTCATCCGGGGGATATTTCTGCCGTCCCCGCTTATTCTGATGGTCATGATCCTGATGGTGTCCCCCACCGCCGCGCCGATGGAAGCTGCCAGGCCTTCTCCCAGCAGTACATCCCGCTCCGATTCGGGCCGGGAATTGCCCGCCAGGGTTACCAGGTATTTTTCGCTGCCCCCGTCTCCCCAAAATGAGGGGTCCAGGGCGCGGATAGTGGCGCCGGTTTTACCGCCCTTTCCTACCAGCACCCCAAGGCCCCGCTGTTCCGGCCAGGCGCCCCGGAAGCCGGGTAATTCCCGGGCGGCCCCGGCGGCATATTCCAGACTTTCCGGTTCCAGAAAATTATAAACCTGCAGGTGGCCGGTTCCCAATTCCAGGTATCGATCGGTGATACCCCGGATCATGCCGTCGGCGACAATAAGGGTTACGATGATGGGGATAAGGCTTACGGCGATTCCGGCGGCGGCGCCCCGGAGATACCGGCCCCCTTCACGGGCCCGGCCCCACAAATAACGGAGGGCAATAAAAAACCCCGCCCTGCTTTTCACGCCGGAACCCCGCCGGGACCTTCGATCATAAGGCCCTTGTCCAGGGTGTAACGTACCGCGGCCCTGGCGGCCACCTTTTCGTCATGGGTAACTACGATGAGGGTTTTACCCCATTTTTCAGCCCCCGCGTAGAGCAGTTCCGCCACCATGGCGCTGTTATCGGGATCAAGGTTTCCTGTCGGTTCATCCGCCAAAATAAGGTCCGGATCGTTGATCATGGATCGGGCCACCGCCACCCGCTGCCGTTCGCCCCCGGAAAGCTGGGAAGGGAAATGGCCGATCCGGTCGTCCAGATGTACATCCGCCAGGAGGGCCCGGGCCTTTTCCAGGGCCGCCTTTTTTTTCATTCCCCCAATATAGGCGGGAAGCATCACATTTTCCAGGGAGGTAAAATCCTTTAGCAAATAATGAAACTGAAAAATAAAACCCACCCGGCGGCTCCGGTAGCCGGAAAGCCCCCGTTCCGGAAGGGCGGTAATTTCCGTATCCCCCACCACCACAAGACCCGAATCGGTCCGGTCAAGGCCCCCCAAAATATTAAGCAGCGTACTTTTCCCGCTTCCGCTTTGACCGCTTACCGCCGCGGCGATCCCCCGGGGTATTTCAAAATTAAGCCCCTTAAGGATGTGGAGGGTCTCGGCGCCGGAAATATAATTTTTAACGATATTTTCCGCCCGGACGAGAATTTCCGTTTTTTCCGTTCCACCGCCGGTACTATTATTCATAACGCAAAACCTCCGCGGGCCCTGTCCGGGCCGCCTTTCCCGACGCAAACCACGCCGCCAGGAGGGCGGAAAGGAACCCAAACATAAATATCAGAAATACCTCCAGGGGAATGATCCGGGAGGGGATCTCTTTGATATAAAAAACCGCCGGGGAAAAAATGGCAAACTCCCCCGCCGTTCCGCCGGCCCCAAAGAGGCCGCTGAAGAAATTGATGATCCCGATAAAAAAATTCACCAGCTTTTCAAGGGCGGTAAAAAAGGCGGAGATATGGTACGCGATAAGAAGGCCCAGGCCGAGACCTGAAACCGCCCCGATAAGACCAATGATCGCCCCGTCCCAGACAAACACCAGCCGCACCGCCGTATCCGCGGCGCCTACCGCCCGCAAAAGGCCGATGTCCTCCCGGCGCTCCAGTACCGCCCGGCGCTGGGCCTGGAAAATATTGAGCCCCACCACAATAAAAATCAGCCCCACCAGGATAAACATAAAAAGTTTTTCCGTCCGCAGGGCGCCGAAAAAAGCCCGGTTATAATCCCGCCAACTGCTCAGTTTAATGGCCCCCGGTTCCCCGGCCAGGGCTTCTGAAGCTAAAGCTTCTGAAACTAAAGTTTCTGAAACAAGTTTCAAAACATTCCGGTCCTGCCAGCGGTTTTTTAATTTTACGCCCAGGACAAGCTCCGCGCCTGAAAGGGCCCCGGCGCTTTCTATATTGATAAAACTCCAGCTAAGATCGTATTCATAAAAGCCGGTCCTGAAAATGCCGGTAACGGTAAAGGCGTCTGTCAGCGCCTCTTCTTCCTCCTCCGCCGAACCGGCGGCCGGAGTATCCACGGCGCCGGAAAGCAGGCCGGCAATCGAGAAAAGGGTAACCGTATCTCCCAGGTGGACTGAAAGCCGCCGGGCCAGTTCGGCGCCCAGAAGAATGGAACGGTCTCCCTGTATATCAAAAGAGCCGTCCTCAAATTCTATCTTTGCCTTCATGGCGGCGTCATGTTCCATCACATCCGGCGGCAGCCCCCGGATTAGCGCCGCCTGCTGCCCTTCCCGTCTGCCCCGCATAAGCCCCTGAAATTCCCGGAAAGGAACCGATGCCTTTATTTCAGGAATCGCCCGGAGCCGGTCTTGCAGTTCCGCCAGGTTGTCCGGGGGGAAACCTTCAAGCCGCAGATGATACGATGATATTTCCAAAATACTTTCGATAAACCCCAGCTGGAATCCGTTCATCACCGCCAGAATCACAATGAGGGCCAGAACACCGGTACCTATCCCCAGAATCGCCAGAACCGGAGAAGGGGAATTTCTGCGGCCCCGGGAGACATACCGGCCCGCGACAAACAGAATCCACCGGAAATTAAAACGCTTCATTCCGGACGGACCCGTTCCTCGGAAATTTTTCTCCCGTCTTCCCAAATTGCCCGGAGTATGACCGTTCCATTCATATAAAGCTCCTCCACTTCTTTCCCGCTGTCGATCCTGACCACCCGTTCAAGCGTACCATTCCGGTAATTCCGTTCCATAATCCGGTCGCCGCCGCTGTCATAGGAATATTCGGTAAGCCGTTCTTCATCTTTGTTTTTTCGGAATACCGAGGCAAGCCGATCCCCGGACCAGGTATTTTTCAGTTCCCCGATGATATTTCCCTCATCATCCATCCTGGTTTCCGTTAGTATCCGGCCCCGCTCATCGGTAGTATATACTATCCGGTAATCTGTGCCAATAAAATAATCCCCCGGAGATTCCGTTCCATAAGAACGGCCGGGACTAATAAAATCATCATCCGCCGCGGCGTCCAGAATCATGTGGGGAAAACGCAGAACTACCGGAGATATTTCCGCCCCCTCATGGTAGGTCCGTTCCACCGCCCGCAAAGACGCGGACCTGCTGTACCGGTATAAATCGGTTAACACCGGAACGATTTCTTCCCCCTCATCATTCCGGCTTTTCCGCCGTGTTTCCGCCCGGATAAGCCGCTGGCTGCGGTAGATATATTCGGTTATGGTTTCCCCGCCTCCGTCCTGAAACAGATATTCAGTTATGATCCGGCCTTCTTCGTTGTATAGTTCAATAAAACCGGAAAGCGCCGGA
>JAISAN010000083.1 GCA_031266635.1 Treponema sp.
GGTATCCTAAGCGTTGCTTTATTTGAAGGGAGGCTCGTTCGATAGGAAGTTTATTATACCATCTGGTTTAATACCAAATTTTTGTAAGTATCGCGTTATTTGAGCCAGAGCAGAGCTCCGGGGTATTAAACCAGACTTTCGAATAAAAAATTCTCTGTTGAAGTTATTCAGCCGGGAAAAATCAAAAAAAATAACGCCGAAGGGCCAGAAACCAGTTGACAGATACTGAAACTCTCCCTTATGTTTCAAGAGTAATGCGACCTCCAATCGCGTTCGATTTAAAACTTACAATAATGTCCGCTTTGCGGACCATGAATCATTTCTGGATGGAGAATATTATGGTTCCGGATGAGCCCATGAATACCCTGGAGGGTCTCTACCTCCAAAACGAAGCACGTCTGTTCGAAATGCCCGCCCTTATGCCTGTGGACAACGGTCAGTACCCCGAAACCGGACCGGGAACCTTTCCCCCGCCCTTCCTTGTCTTCGGCGATGAAGAGGATGAGGATGAAGACATCGATGAAGACGATAACTTCGATGATATGGAAGACGATTTCGATGATGATTTCGATGATGATTTTGACGATGACGATGACGACGATGACTTTGATGAAGACGATGATTTTGACTATGAAGAGGATGTGGACTACGACGATTTTGATGAATAGACGGGAGGCTTTTTAGTCCTGCCGGTGAAGTCTTACTTTTCCAAAACCGGGGCGGCGCTCCAGAGCCGCTCCAGTTCATAAAAAGACCGGGCCCGGGAACTCATCAGATGGATCACCAGTACACCCATATCAACAAGACACCATTCGTCAGCGGCGGAAGCGTCCGCCGGGGGTTTGCGGGAGCGCCTGAGGATATCTATCCCCCGGCTCAGGGCAAAATCCTTGATATGCCGTTCCAGCCCCTGCAGATGGACGCCGCTTGAGACGGTGGCAATCACAAAAAAATCGGTCCAGCTGTTTAATTCCCGAAGGTCCAGGACCTTCACATCCCCGCCCTTGTGTTCCCTGAGCAGGTCGCCCAGGGCCAGGGCGGTTTCCGCTTCCCCGGCGGCGGATTTATCCTCCCGAGACATATCTTCCATCAAAATCCCTTCCAATGATTAGCGTAAAATCTGAACGATAGTCAAAATCCTGTATGTTCAATCCGGTTTCAGGATTTTCCGAAACCGGCGTTTCGGTCCGGATATTTCCGCAGTGGATAATATCCCCAAAGGTTTTCGCCATCTCATCATAACCTGAACGGTCGACAAGCTCGGTTCTTTCATAGTCATTCCGGTCCGCGTTCCCCACAGAGATTACGTCATAACCAAAGCTCCGAAGCAGGTCCGCGGTTCTCCCCGCCATACCGTTGGTGGCGGTTCCGTTCAGGACTTCCACAGTGAAAACGCGGTCGCTCACCGAGCCGTCGAGCTGCCGGGTAAGGGTTCCCAGGGTCTGGCGGACAATTTCCTTTACGAGGTTGCCGCCGTAATAGGGAAAAAGCAGGGTCTGCCCGGAGACCTCCCGGACATTTCCCCCCACGGACTGAACGTTGGTCCTGTCCATATCAATCCCCGCGAATTCATCAAAAAGACGGGTCTGGGTCCGCTGGTTCATATCCACGGTCAGAAGGGACTGGTAAATACGGGCCGCCGGACGGTTTTTCAGGGCCCCGTTTTTTTCCCCCAGCCGTTTAATAAGCCCCAGGAAAAACCGCTGTCGCCGGGCAACCGCCATTTCCTGGTCCTCGCCGGGAATTTCATAGCTTACATACAGCCGGGCCTTGTCGCCGTCCAGCCGGGTAAGCCCGGAGGGGAACAGAATTGAATTTTCCCTGTCGTAAATTTCCACCGGACTGGGAATAAAAATTTCCACCCCGTCAATCAGATCTACCACTCTGCCAAGATCCTCAATCTTGATAATCATGGAAAAGTTGATATCAATCCCCAAAAGCCCTTCCACCTCGGTTTCAAAGGGGCCGATTTTCTGGGGGTCGTAAAGCGTATTGATCCGGTCAACCCGGTCGATCCGCTGAATAATAAAGCCCAGCTCGCCGGGAATGTCAAAAACCGCCGCCCGTCTGGTCGCCGGGTAATACATCAAAACATAGGCGCCCAGGGGCTTCTGATCCCTGTCAAAAACAAAAAGGGTATTGATAACCCGGTCTCCCGAAAGAGCTTCCTCTATGGGATCGGAACGGAGGGCAAAAATCGTAAATACAACGCCCGCCGCCAGGAACAGGAGAATCGCGGCCAGCAAAAAGGCGCTGGCGTCAACATTGTTTCTTCTCAAACCGCTTTCCCCTTCATCTTCTCCAGCAGGCGGAGAGTTTCTTCGGACAGATCCATTTTTTTCGATTTCAGGAAACTCACCGTCTCATCCAGCACCGCGGCAAAAAGCCGGTCCAGCGCCTCGCCGGGTTCCCCGCCCGCCAGGGGCCCCGTTCCGGCCAGGCCCGCTTCCCGCAGTTCCGGTTCCACCCCTTCCCGGGAAACTTCGATCTTGTCGGCTATATACAGCGCCTTGCCCAGCGGCCCCATGTCGGCGCTTCCTTCGGTGTGCCAGGCCACAGCTTCCAGAATATCCTTATTATGTATGCCGAACCGCTCCCTGAGCAATACCGCCGCGGCTCTGCCGTGGAGGAGGGATGGTTTTTTCCGTTCCAACCGGGTTATTTCCCCGCCGTCCCGCCCGGCAAGCTCCAGCAGGGTTTTTTCGTCCAGGGGTTTCCCCAGATCGTGGGTGATCCCGGCGAGGTAGCCGGACCGGGGGTCCATGCCGAAACGGCGGCAAAGGTCCCAGGTCAGGAGGGCCGTATTCCGGGAGTGGAGAAAACGGCCGGAACTGAGGCTTTCCCGGGCGGCATTCTCCAGCCGGACCAGCAGTTCCCGGCTAATTTCTTCCGCCGGAACCGCCGCCTGCGGAAGGGCAGTTTTCCCGGCTTCATCCGCCGGGGGCCTTTCATTCACCACGGCTTCTGCGGTTCCGCCTCCCAGGCCGTAAAGCCCCCGGTCTTCAATAATGCTCCGGGCCCCCGCCGGCACGAGGTAACGCCAGCCCCCGTCCACGGCGATATGTTCCCGCACCATGGCGGAGGAGATGGTCATAACTTCGTTTTTTATCTGCCGGCAGGGATACGGGTAGGAATGTTCCCCGGAAAAGAGCCGCCGGGCAATGATAAGGTCCGCCTGTCCGGTAATTTCCGTGTATCGCCGCCACCGGGGAAAATCCGCCGCAAGATCATCCCCCAGAATAAGCCCCGGCTTCCCTTCGGGGAGATAACGCCGGATGACATAATCCAGCGTATCAATGGTGTAGGAGACCCCTTCCCGCCGGATTTCACAATCATCAATGGTCAAACGGGGGTCTCCGGCGATGGAAGCGGCCAGCATGTCCAGCCGGTCCCGGGCGGAAACCACATCCAGGGCTCCCGGCTTAAAGGGGGACTGGAACGCCGGAACCAGGATGACCCGGTCGTAATTCAGGCTGGAAAGAACCGTGTCGGCCAGGAAGAGATGCCCCAGATGGATGGGGTTAAAACTGCCCCCCAGAATCGCGTACCTCATTCGTCCCGGTCTCCCGGAAGCCCGGCGTATTCCGCCGGTTCAAAGGACTCTTCCGCAAGGTTCCCTTCCGGCTCCCCGGTTCCGGCCAGCCGCGCCAGTTCCGGCGCCAGCTCCGCCAGGCCGTCCCCGGAAAAAACCGAGATTCCCCGGATTTGCTCATCCGGATATTTGGCCCTGAGTTCTTCAACGCGGCCGGCGCTGGTTTCAATGTCGGTTTTTGTACCCAGAATGATCCGCTGTTTTTTCACCAGTTCCGGGGAAAAGGCCGCCAGCTCCCCGCGGAGTATATCAAAGGCGTCAAGGTATTTATCATCCGAAAGATCGATAAGGAAGGCCAGCGCTCCGGTCCGGGAAATATGCTTGAGAAACTGTATCCCCAGCCCGGCCCCGCCGGAGGCCCCTTCGATAAGCCCCGGAATATCCGCCAGGATGATGTCCCGGCTGTCCGGGCTGTCCCCCCGGAAGGAGCCGAAACTCAGGACCCCCAGGTTGGGGATTTTTGTGGTAAAAGGATAGGGGGCTATTTTGGGCCGGGCATTGGTAAAATGGTTAAGGAGGCTGGATTTTCCCGCGTTGGGAAAGCCTACCAGGCCAATGTCCGCCATAAGCCGAAGTTCCACCCGAAGCCGGACACTTGTACCGGGCTGGCCGGGCAGAGCCTTCCGGGGGGCCTGGTTTACCGGGGATTTGAAGTGAATATTCCCCCAACCGCCGTTTCCCCCCTTGAGGAACACAAAATCGCCGGGATGGGCGCCGAAATCCCGAACCAACTCCCCCGTATCCCCGTTTTTGAGGAGGGAGCCGGGGGGCAGGGGGATAATCACATCGCCGCCGTTCCTGCCGTAACGGCCGGAACCTTCGCCATCCCGGCCGTTTTCCGCCTTAAAGGTGTGTTTATACCGAAGATGGGCCAGCGTGCGGAGGTTGCGGCGGATGGTAAAAAGCACGTCCCCCCCCCTGCCTCCATCGCCCCCGGAAGGGCCGCCCCTGGGAACATACTTCTCCCGCCGGAAAGCGACACAACCGTTTCCGCCGGAACCGGAAGAGACTTCTATAAGGGCCTCATCGGCAAATTTTTCCATATAACCGGGATGTTTACAAAACCGGATAGGTCCGCTTCACGGGCAGGCCCGCGTCCGGCGGCTCATCAGAACTTGTCCACCACGCGGCGCCATAGATCCGCCGGGCCGTATGGACAACAGCCGTAAACTAATTGGCGGGTAAAACCGCGACGAGTTTACGGCCCCGGCGCTGGGTAAAGTTTACGGTTCCGTCCGTCAGGGCAAAAAGGGTATAATCTCCCCCGCAGCCCACATTGGTTCCGGGGTGAATCTTGGTCCCCCGCTGCCTGACAATGATGGTCCCGGCCCTGACGGCGGTTCCCCCTGAAGCCTTGACACCGAGATATTGGGGATTGGAATCCCGTCCGTTTTTCGCTCCGCTGCCGCCCCGTTTCCGTGCCATATTAATTCCTCCGTTCTCTGTGTATATTCAATTTGCAAAATTCCGGGTAAAGTTCCGCCACAGAACTAAAGCCTTCGATAAGGAAAGCCCCCACACCGGAAAGAAAATCCCGGCCGCCGCCGGAATAATCCGTTTCCATCCGGAAAACCCCCCGCTCCGGAGCGTCGCCCCGGAGGGTTATCCCTTCCCTGCCGGAAAGGGTTCTGAACGCCGTCCGTGTAAGGACCGAAACCGCAGCGCACACCACATCACTGCCTTTGGGCCCCGCTTCGGCGTGGCCCGCAACCCGGCAGGACAGGAGCAACCCCGCCTCGTCCAAAGCCGCGTCAATCCTGATCATACCGGATTAAGCGCCGATACTATCCCCGGTTTTAATATCTTCGATTTTGATGATCGAATACTGCTGCCGGTGTCCCTGTTTACGTCGGTAATCCTTTTTGGGCTTATACTTGAACACGATAATCTTGTCGCCCTTTACATGGCTTTCTACTGTTGCGGAGACCCTGGCGCCCGGAACATAGGGAGCCCCAACGGTAACCGCGTCCGGGGAATCATCCCGGGAAAGAAGAAGAACCGAATCAATTTCCAGGGCGTCTCCCGGCTCCGCATCGATCCGGTCCACCCGCAAGGACGCGCCCTTTTCAGCCTTATACTGCTTGCCTTTAAATTCAACTAATGCGTACATGAATCATCATCCTTAATGATACGAATAAGGATAATTTATACCCCGGGATTACGGAAAAGGTCAAGGGGGGCCGGGACTCCTTCTGCTTTACTCAAGGCTTATGGTATCATACCCCATGGCTCGGAATTTCACGTACACCGCCTTGGTCCTTAGGGTTCGGCCTTCGGGGGAATCCAACCGGGAAGTAACGTTTCTCACCGC
>JAISAN010000212.1 GCA_031266635.1 Treponema sp.
CAATTTTTTCTCAAGTTCCCCAAAAACCCCGCCGATATTTTAGTACCGGGAGGAAAAACCTCTCAAAATCAGACGGTGCGTTGTCATTGACGTCCAGACGCATCGTCTTTTTTTTGCCCGCGCATCTAAACCCTAAGGCTGCCGGTAATGTTCCAGAAATACCGCCAGGCGGCGTATCGCGTTGGTGAGGGTGGCGGTGTCGGGGAGAAAGACGATGCGGAAATGATCCGGCTCCGGCCAGTTAAAGCCCGTACCGTGTACCAGGAGCAGATGCTGCTCCCGGAGCAGATCCATCACGAATTTTTCATCATTTGATATGTTAAACCGCTTCACGTCAATCCGGGGGAAACAGTACAGGGCGCCCTTGGGAACTACCACCGAAAGGCCGGGAATGTTGTTCACCAGGTTTATCGCGGTGTCCCGCTGTTCCCGGAGGCGGCCGCCGGGCAGTACCAGGTCCTTGATGCTCTGGTATCCCCCCAGGGCGGTCTGGATGCCGAATTGGGCGGGCATGTTGGCGCAGAGCCGCATATTGGTGAGCATCTCCAGGCCGCTCACATAACCGGCGGCGCATTTTTTGTTCCCAGACAGGACCATCCAGCCCGCCCGGAACCCCGCGGAGCGCCAGGCCTTGGACAGGCCGTTGAAGCTGATGGTGAGAATATCCGGCGCCATGGTGGCCATAGGGATATGGACGGCCCCGTCGTAGGTAATCCGGTCGTAAATTTCATCGGCGTACACAATAAGTTCGTGTTCCCGGGCAATTTGGGCCACCCCTTCAAGGATCTGCCGGTCGTATACCGCCCCGGTGGGGTTGTTGGGGTTGATAATCACGATGGCTTTGGTTTTTTCGCTTACCTTGGAACGGATGTCGTCAAGGTCGGGGTTCCAGTCCGCCGCCTCGTCACAGCGGTAATGCACCGCCCGGCCCCCGGCCAGGGTAATGGCGGCGGTCCAGAGGGGGTAGTCGGGCATGGGGACCAGCACCTCATCCCCCGTATCCAGAAGCCCCTGCATGGCGATCATGATCAACTCGCTCACCCCGTTGCCGATGTAAATGTCCCCGATTCCCACGTCCATCACCCCCCGGGACTGGAAATCATGCATCACCGCCTTCCGAGCGGCAAAAAGGCCCTGGGAATCGCCGTAGCCCTGGGCGTTTTGTAAATTTACAATGATGTCGTGGAGGATTTCGTCGGGGGCGTTAAACCCAAAGGGCGCGGGGTTGCCGATGTTCAGTTTGATGATGCTGAACCCTTCGTCCTCCAGTTTTTTCGCTTCCTTGAGGACCGGGCCGCGAATGTCATACAGCACATTGTTGAGTTTTGAGGATTTTTCAATATGTTTCATGTCGCACCTCCAAAAAGCCAGGCCCCGGCCTGACCAATGTATTTTTTCAGAATCACGGCGTGAACCTCGGTTTCGATTTTTGCCGCCTCCCGGTTCCAGTCCTCAATGGTTTTCAGGGTTTGTTGAACCCGTTCCCGGCCTTCCCGGGCTTTTGCCTGGCATTCGTTCCGGTTTTCCGTGTATTTTCGGAGCGTGTCCGCCAAAAAATAGGAGGAAAGCCCGGTAATCATGGCATCGGTAGATTCGGCCGTCAGGGCCTTGAATTCCGCCGCCGCTTTTTCAAACTGCCGGTTCAAAAGCAGGGAAAAGCCGTAGTACCAGCGGACCCATTGGAGGTCTTTGGCCTTCCCTTTTTCCAGGCGGAGGGAAAAAAAATCCGCCGCCCCGGCAGTGTCTCCCCCCAGAATACGGGCCGCGCCAAAAACCAGGGCGTTTGCCTCAACCAGGGCGGGTTTTGCCAGGGCGGTTTTATTTTCCAGGCTCGTTACCGAGGCGGAATCGGACATGACCAGATAGGTATTCGCCAAAAGCTGGACCAGTTGGGGGCTGTAATTACCCTGGCTTAACACCCGCTGTTCAAGATAATCCTGCAGGGCGGGCCAGTCCTCCCGTTCCAAAAGGCGATAAAGCCGTCTTTTGCTGAAATAGAAGATATTCAGGCCGGCAAGGGTAAAAACAAAGACCAGAAGCAGGGGCCAGGCCGAAGCCCAAAAATCACCGGAAAAATCAGCTCCAAAAATAAAAAAGGGCAAAAGGCCGGTGGCCAATAGAAAAAAAACGATGACTATGTTAAAGATGATAAATATGGATTTGAATTTCAAAGGTCAGTTCTCCTATACTCAAATTACATACAGCTCATGGAACTGCGGCCCCTATACCGAAAATAATGATAGAGGAAAGAAAACGGCAAGTCAACGTAAGTTGACCGCCATAACGCGCCGCGGACCGGTGATCACCGGCGATTATGGCAGGCTGAAATTCATGGCTATCAGAGGGAATGGATGAAAAATTACACGCTGGGGAATATTCCGCCAGACAGCTATTTTTCCAAAACCGTATATCTGGATTCCCAGTTTATCCTGGTAACGCCGGAAATGTCTTTTTCTTCCGAGCTTGCCAAAAGCCTGGCCGACTGGGAATTCCGGGAGGTCTTTAGCGAAGGGGAGCCCTGCGAGGATTTTGTAGCCGAAACGCTGGCTTCCGCCGATGAAGCGGAGCTGACCGCCCCCAATTTCCTTTCCACCATGAACGACGCCGAAAAAATCAAACAGGCGGAAATTTTTTACAACTCCTTTTATAAATATGTGGAAACCCTTTTTACCCATGTGACGATAAAAAACGAACTGGACTTTAAGTCTGTGGCGGAAAAGGTAAAAACGCTCTGTGATATGGTTCGTGAGGATCGCCGCTTCCTTATGCGGGTTCAAAAAAACAATGAAGGCCCGGAGGATCAAAGTTACCTTATCTCCCATTCAGTGCGTTCCACGATTATCGCGGTCATCATCGGCACATATCTCAAGCTTCCGGTCCACCGGCTTATTGAACTGGGAGTGGCGGCCCTGCTCCATGAGATTGGTATGATCAAACTGCCCCCCCAGCTCTACCTGAGCAACCGGCCCCTAAGCTCCCAGGAACGGAAAGCCATTCTTACCCATCCGGTTTTAAGTTTTAATATGCTTAAATCTTTTGATTTCCCCCTGGTGATAAGCCTGGCGGCCCTGGAACATCACGAACGGGAAAACGGCGCCGGGTATCCCCAAAAACTGACGAGTGAAAAAATCAGCCTCTACGCGAAAATTATCGCCGTGGCCTGCTCCTATGAGGCCCTGAGTTCCAACCGGCCCCACAAGGAAGCAAAGGACGGATATACGGGGATGCTGGAACTCCTGAAAAACGAGGGGAAACAATACGACGAGACCGCGGTACGGGCCCTGGTTTTTTCCCTTTCGATTTACCCTATCGGGCTTTATGTACTGCTCTCCAGCGGAAAAAAAGGACAGGTGGTAGATGTAAACCCGGAAAATCCCCGCTACCCCATTGTCCAGATCTTTGGCGAGCTCACCCCTGACGGCAAAAACAAAACGATGGAAACCTCCCCGTCGGGGCTTTCTATTGTCCGCCCCCTGACCCGGGAAGAGATCGGCACATAATGGAGGACCCCGGAGGTTCCGCGGCCTCTTTTATACCGCCGGGTATCATCATTGGTTTTATCCTCTTGGGGGGATTTTTTTCCCTTTTTGAAGCCAGCCTTACGGGGTCCCGGAAAACACGGCTGAGGAACCTTGCCGGGTCGGGGGCGAAAAAATACCGCCGGGCGCTGAAAGCGGCGGAGGAGCCCCAGCGTTTCCTCACCGTTGCCCGGATCGGAATAAACTTAATCAGAATGTTCATTGGGGTGCTGGGGGGCTTTTATATTGTCCGGTTTTCGGAACAGTGGAAACAGCCCCTGGGAGAATTCCTGGCGGCCCCGTTCCTTGTTATCGCCGGAACCGTGGCGCTGTTTTTCGCCGTAATCCTGCTGGGGGGCGGACTTCCCCGGCTTGCCGCCCTGGCCGCCCCGGAACAGATTTTCGCCGCCCTGCTCCCCTGCTTCAGGCTTGTATCCCTCCCCATACTGCCCCTGGCCCTTCTGGGGCTCCGCTTCTCGGCCCTGAGCCGCCGTCTTTTCCATCTGGATACCCCCGGTTCGGGGATGACCGAGGATGAGCTGCACATTGCCCTGCTGGAAGGGGAAAAGTCCGGGGTGGTGGAAAGTAAAGAACGGACGATGGTAGAAGGGGTCTTTTATCTGGGCGACCGGCCGGTGGGCGCGTTTATGAGCCATCGTTCTGAGATAGAATGGCTGGACATTAACGCCCCGCCGGAGGAGATTCGGGCAAAGGCGCTGAAATACCGGTCCCAGCACTGTTATCCCGTGGCGGACGGAACCCTGGACGAAATCATCGGCGCGGCGTATCTGGAGGATATTATCCTCGATCAGACAGCCCCCTCCCCCCGGGGCCTGCGGGCCCTTATGAAAAAAGCCCAGTTTGTCCCCGAAACCATGCCGGCCCTCAAGGCTTTTGAGGCTTTTAAGCGGGGGGAGGCCAGTTTCCTGTTTGTCATAGACGAATACGGCGGTTTTGCCGGGCTTATTTCCCTCCGGGACCTGATTGAGGAAATTGTGGGCGAATTATCCGTCCCCGCGCCGGAAGAAAAACCGGAGATCGTCAAACAGGACGA
>JAISAN010000219.1 GCA_031266635.1 Treponema sp.
TTTCGTCCGGGTACGGCGCGGCCCCGTTGTAAAGGACGATGAACTCCGGAAACGGCAGGGGAATCCGCTTCTCCCGGTAGATGTCCCTTGCCGCGGTAATACCTTCGTAGATCCTGGCGGCGTACATCAGGATCCGCAGGGGCATGTTTTCATTTATGGTAGACTGATGTTCAAGCAGTATCACCAGCTTCCGGCCGATTTCAAAGGAAATGTCGTTCATCCGGGCCTTAAAGAGAAGGCCCTCCAGGGTGTTGATGGTTACCGGTACGGAGGGATCGACGTTTACCCCGGCCAGGGCACCGTAGAGTTCCCGCAGGACCGCCGGTTCGCTGAAAAGCCACGAGAAAACGCTGTTTTTGTATTCGCGGTTTACGCCCATCGCCTCCCCCGCCTTCAGGTTAGGGCCTTTCCCGGCAAATTTCAATCATCAGGCCGCCCGCAGGGCAAAACCCCGCCTGTCAGAGAAACGCCTAAAGATTTTCATGCTCCTAATTTGGGTATTTTGGGCGCATTTCCTTTCTTTGCGCGCAGCGCAAAGAAAGGAAACCGGGCTTTCCGGGGCTCCGCTATCGCTCCGGCCCCGCCTGCGGCGGGTCTAAACCCCTCCAATCCCTTGCGCGGGCGAAAAAACAGGGCAGTGAAGAATATGAACCACAAAGGCGCAGTGGACCAGATTCGCCGGCTTCATCCAACGCCCTTAAAACATCCAATTCTGTGTTGCGGCATTTTTTGGGGCTCCCACCGCGTCCAATCCGCGGGAATGGGGTAAATTGTGTCAAAGTTAAGCGAATATAAGCCGCCCGGAGGGCGGAACCACCGAAAGGCCGAACCGCCGTTCGGCCCGCGCAAGGGATAGGAGGGGCTTGTTCCCCCGGCGGAGGCGGCCGAAGGCCGCCACCGCCGGGGGAATGGAGCGGAGCGGAACCCCGGATAGCCCGGCCGCCGCGGAGCGGCGGTGCGCCCATCTTCCTATGCGTACAACCTTACGGCACAGACCTGTAAGGCGCCTTCCGCGGCCGCCGGTTTACATCCCAGGGTTTTTTCATTACAAAATATTCATGTCTTTTACCGGCCGGGACCCCTGTTCCCTGCTCTTTCTTGTATGGCTTGGTTTAGCGGCGGTTTTCCCCCTCCGGCCGCAGGAAAAAAAAGATCCCGATAATTTCCCCCTCCTCATCGGTACGGCGGACGGGCTCTACGGCCTGGACCTTTGGGGGGATCTAAGCCCCCTGTGGCAGGGCGGGGAGGTGCGGAAAATCGCGGCCGCCGGTAATTCCTGGGCCCTCCTCTCCTCCGCGGGGATCTTCTGGTCCGGCGACCTGTTAAACTGGGAAAACCGCAGCGCCGGGCTGCCGGTAAAAACGATTAAAATTTTTCAGAACGGGGAAAAATCTTTCCTCCCCATGGTGCAGGAAATTAAGGACCTGATGATCCACCCCGGCAATCCCGATCTTATGGTCTGCGCCGTCAAGGACACGGTGTACCTGTCCAGAGATTCGGGCCGCTCCTGGACCGGCCTGGGGATGCCCCCTTACCGCAGCAACGGCATTAAGGCCGCCGCCGCCGCCTACCTCCCGGAGCTGACGGTTTTCCTTTCCCACAGCATCTACGGCATCCACTACCTCCAGCCCGATATATCCGGCGCCCGGTGGACGGAGTTGAACGACGGCATTGAGAAACTGGAAACCACCGGCAACCCCGACGAGGTCGCCGATATCGCCGTGGTCCAGGACGGCGGCGCGGCGGCCCAGGTCTATGTGTCCCAAAGTTTCCGCCGCCGGATCTACACCCTGGATTGGGGGCGGAAACGGTTCAACCTCCTCTGGTCCGATGCGGAGGCCGCCTTTGGGACCGTCGATTCCCTGAGCCCCGCGGCGCCGGAAGATAAGGCCCCGGGCCTCAGGGGGCTCCGTTTCGTGGCGGACGGCATGGTGGCGGAGATCAGCCACCGGGAGGGTCCGGGGGCCTTCCGCGGCCGGGAGGATATCCTGGGGATCGTCCGGGAGATCCCCCGCCACCTGGGGCTCGATCCCCTGTGCCTGGTGATCCGCTCCCCCCGCCGGGGGCCGGCCGGCGCCGCGGATAACCTTATCAACCTGAATGAACTGGAGCTCCTCTTTGAGGGGGGCGCCGTGCGGCCGGAGGCGGAGCGGGCCCGGGACCGGGAGGGGCTCTACCTTCCGGTGAACCGGGCCATGGAGCAGCGGACCCTTAAACCCTTTCTGGACATCATCGCCGAACGGAATCTGAACATGGCGGTCATCGACATGAAGGACGATTACGGCCGCCTCCGCTTTACCCCCCTGAACCCGGATACCGCCCGCCGCGGCCGGGTCTTCCGGCCCCTGGACATCGACGCCTTCCTGGCGGAAATGAAGGGCCGGGGGATCTATACCGCCGCCAGAATCGTGGTCTTTAAGGACCCCGTCCTGGCGGGCCGGGAAGGGGGAAAGTACGCGATCTGGGATTCCCAGGCGGGGAAAGCCTGGGCGGGCTACTACGACACCCGCCGTAAAAAAACCACCGATCAGGAGCGGGAGGAGGAAAAAAAGAACAGCCCCGATATCGAAATCCTCCCCGCCGCCGATCCGGAATTTGAAATCCTCCGGACCTATTACGACGAGCGCTGGGTGGACCCCTATTCGGAGGAGGTCTGGGATTACATCGCCGATATAGCCGTCGAACTCCAGAACCGGGGCTTCGATGAAATTCAGTTCGATTATATCCGCTTCCCCACCGACGGGGTGAACCTGGAAAACGCCCGGTACCGCTGGCGGGACCAGGGCATGGACATGGAATCCGCCATCGTATCGTTCCTGCGGCATATCCGTTCCCGGGTCGCCGCCCCCCTTTCCATCGACATCTACGGCGCCAACGGCTGGTACCGCACCGGCGCCCGGACCGGCCAGGAAGTGGAGCTTCTGGCCCCCTGGGTGGATGTGATCTGCCCCATGTATTACCCCAGCCACTTTGAGCAGGACTTTCTCGCCCAGGCCCCGGCGGAACTCCGCCCCTACCGGATTTATTTCCAGGGCACCCAGCGGACCAGCCGTATCGGCCGGGGGCAGGTTATCGTCCGCCCCTATGTGCAGGCCTTTTACCTCAATGTCGCCTATGACCGCCAATATTACAACGCCGATTATGTCCGCCGTCAGACCGAGGGGGTCAGAGACGCCGGAAGCCCCGGCTTTACCTACTGGAACAATTCAGGCCGCTACGACGATATTCCTATTTTTCAGCCACCAGATTGAGAAAACGCCGGGTCCGTTCCTCCCGGGGGTTCCGGAACAACTGGGCGGGACTGCCCTGTTCCCGGATGATCCCCCCTTCCATAAAAAGGACCGTACCGGCAATATCACGGGCAAAGTTCATCTCGTGGGTCACGATGATCATGGTCATCCCCGTTCCGGCCAGCTCCCTGATAACCTGCAAAACCTCGCCGATCATCTCCGGGTCCAGGGCGCTGGTGGGCTCATCAAAAAGCATCACATCCGGGCCCATAGCCAGGGAACGGGCAATAGCCACCCGTTGCTGCTGGCCCCCGGAAAGCTGCCAGGGGTAGGCGTCGGCCTTATCGCTCAGGCCCACCCTGGCCAGAAGCTCCAGTGCCCTGGCCTCCGCGTCCTTCCGGTGCATAATCCCCAGATCCACCGGGGCAAACATGACGTTTTTTTTGGCGCTCAGGTGGGGGAAAAGATTAAACTGCTGAAAAACCATGCCGATATTTCTGCGGGCCCGGTTCAGGTTCGCCCGTTTCCCGGTCAATTCATGGCCGTCAACGATCACCGTACCGGAGCTGGGTTTTTCCAGCATATTGAGGCAGCGCAAAAAGGTAGATTTCCCCGAACCCGAAGGACCAATAACGCAGATCACATCCCCTTCCCCGGCTTCCATACTGATCCCCTTCAGGACTTCCAGGTTTCCAAAGGATTTATAGAGGTCTTTAACGAGTACCTTTGCGTCCATAATCAAGCCTCTTTTCAACATAGACGGAAATCCGGGACAACACCGTAATAACCGCCAGATACACGGCCCCCACAATAGTCCAGGTGGCAAAAGACAACATGGTTCTGCCAATGTATATTTTCGCCTCATAAACGATTTCCGCCAGACTAATAACCGAAATAATCGAGGTGTCCTTAAGGCTGATAATGAACTGGTTTACCAGCGAGGGAATGGAAATCCGCACCGCCTGGGGCAGGATAATCTTGAACATGGCCCGGTTACGGGAAAGCCCCAGGCTCCGGGCCGCTTCCATCTGCCCCTTGTCAATGGCCTGTATGCCCCCCCGGAAAATTTCGGCGATATAAGCCCCGGCGTTCAAACTCAGGGTGATGATTCCCGCCGCCAGGGGGGAAAGGCGGAAATTCAGCCCCAGGGACTGGATGAGCTGGGGAACGCCAAAATACACAAAAAAAGTCTGGACCAAAAGGGGCGTACCCCTGATGGCCCAAATATAAAACCGGGCCAGAATCCGCAGGGGCCCCCGCTTCGACAAGCCGAAAAGGCAGGTAAAAAGCCCCAGAACAAGCGCGATAATCAAAGCCACTATCGTTGTTTCTACCGTGATGACCATCCCCCGCATTAACAGGGGAAAGACATCCCGGAATACCCGTGCAAAATCCATGTCCCGTCCTTAAACTACGGAATTTTCCTCATTCGGTGGCAATATACTTGTCCAGAATCTCCTGATATTTTCCGCTGTTTTTGATATTCACCAGCCCCGCGTCAAACATCCCGAGGAGTTCCTGATTTTTCCCTTTGAGAACCGCGAACCCGTAGGAAGATCCCCGTTCCATACCGGTAACCATTTTCAGCCCGTTCCCCTGGGAAATACCGTAACCCATCACCGGGTAATCCTCAAAACAGGCCGCCGAATTCCCCGATTTAACTTCCTCATACATAAAGGGGGATTCGTCAAAATAGGCCAGATTAAAGCCGTATTGCTCCGCGATACCCTCGGCAAAAGTGGCCCCCTCGGTGCCGGTTTTTACCGCCACCCGCTGTCCCCGGAGATCCGCATAACTTTTGACCGTGTCGTTATTGGCCCGGATCGCCATGACCACCCCTGAATCGTAGTAGGGCGCGGAAAAGTTATATTTCAGTTTCCGTTCATCATTGATGCTCATCCCGGCGATAACCCCGTCCGCCTGGCTTGATTCCAGGGCCGCCACCGCCGCGCTGAACCCCAGGGGTTTAAGATCGTAGGCAAAACCCTGATCTTCCGCAATCGCCGCCAGCAGCTCAATATCGATCCCCACATAGTTCCGGTTTTCATCCTGAAACTCGAAGGGGGCAAAAGTAGTATCCGTGGCAAT
>JAISAN010000092.1 GCA_031266635.1 Treponema sp.
TCTGAGGGAAAAGAAACAGGGCGCCGCCAAAGGCATCGTACAGCCTATGGGAATAAGGAAAGCCCGGATCATGGGGCCTTCTCCGGTAAGGGCCGCCAGAACCAGGGGGGGAATCATGACGACGACGACGACGCCCAAAAGGACCGCCACCAGGCGGAGGAGGATAAACGGTTTTCCGGGCCGGCTGTTTTTCATGATCTTCTTGTACCTTTTTTAGTCCTACCGGCGCCAATAATCCCGGGTAAAAAAAACCATAACGGTCCATAACTCAAGCCGCCCCAGGAGCATGATAAAAGAAAGGCCCCATTTTACATAAGCGGGGAAGGCGGATACTTCGGAAAAGGGGCCGAGTTTCCCCAGGCCCAGTCCTATGTTTCCCAGGCAAAGCAGGGCGGCATTTAGAGAAGAAAAAATATCCATCCCCGCGCTGCTGACCAAAAGGGCGGCGGCGAAGATACACACAAAATACAAAAACACAAAACCCGCCACCCCGTATATCACCTCTTTTTTTCCGGATCTGCCGTTAAGCTGAATATTAAAGACCCCCCGGGGGTGGATGATTTTTTTCATCTCGCTGCCCGTCTGCTTCACCAGCGCCACATACCGGATAACCTTGACCCCCCCGGCGGTGGAACCGGAGCAGCCGCCGATGAACATGAGAAAAAAGAGAACCCCCTGGGCCAGGGGGGGCCACCAATTATAATCCGCCGCCGCAAAGCCGGTGGTAGTCAAGATGGAAGCGGTATGAAAAAAAGCGTACCGTACCGCCGTACCCAAAGACGGGCTTTGGGGAAGAATGGCCCCGGTGATGATGATCGCCGAAACCAGGATGACGCCCCCGTAAGCCCTGGCTTCGCTGTTGGCGAGGATGTTCCGGTATTTTCCCTTGAGTAATTGAAAAAAAAGGGTAAAATTGAGGCCCGCTAAAATCATAAACACCGTACAGACCCAGTCTATCCAGGGGGAGTTATACGCGGCGATACCGGCGTTACGGGAGCTGAAACCGCCGGTGGCCATAGTTGAAAAAGCGTGAACCGCCGCGTCGAACCAGCCCATGCCCCCCGCGGCCAGCAGCAGAACCTGGAGGAGCGTGAGGGCCATATAACAGGCCCAGAGCATTTTTGCCGTGCCGGTGATCCGGGGGGCGATTTTATCGTTTTCCGGGCCCGGGCTTTCCGCCTGGAAAAGCTGGGCGGCGTTCATCTGAAAAGCCCCGGCCCCCAGGAGGGGGAGCAGGGCCACCGTGAGGACCACAATGCCCATTCCCCCCAGCCAGTGGGTCATGGCCCGCCAGAAAAGGAGGGACCGGGGAAGATCTTCCACGCCGGTGATCACTGTGGCACCGGTGGTCGTAAAGCCCGATACGCTTTCAAATACCGCGCCGGCCACTGATGTGATATGACCTGAAAGGCGATAGGGAACAGCCCCCAGGAAGCAGGAAAAAACCCAGGCCAGGAATACCAGCAGAAAACCATCGGCAGTGCTGAACCTGACCGGCCGCTTCCTGGTAAAGAGGACGGCGGGGAAAAAGACGGCAAGAACCGCGGCTATGGGAAAACCAAAGGCCCGGATCATATCCGGTTCCCCATAGAAACAGGCCAGGATGAGGGGGAGGATCATGCTCAGGGCCACGAGCCCCAGCAGGAATACAAGCACCCTGAATATCACGCCCCATTTCATGGGCCTGCACCAAAAAGCTTTTCAATTTCCGCTTCGCTTCCGGTTCTGGTAAAAAGTACAATATGATCCCCCTGCCGGAAGACATAGTCCCCCCGGGGGATAAAAGAAGCGTCTTCCCGGTTTACCAGCATCACCAGCCCGCCGGTGGAAAGTTTAAATTCTGTCAGAGGAGTATCCAGTACCGGGGCCCCGCCGCGGAGTTCAAGTTCGATAATGTCTACGCTGCCATCCCCCAGCCGGTGCAGCCCCTTGATCCCGCCGCCCATGAGGTGGGCGAGGATCGAATCCACCACCACCGACCTCATGGAGATCACCACATCAACACCCAGCCGCCGGGCCATAGCGGCGTAGCCGGAACCGGTAAGCATAGCGATAGTCCGGGCAACGCCCCGGGACTTGAGGTATACGGCGGTGATGATGTTCAGTTCCTGACTGTTGGTTGTGGTGATGAGGAGGTCCAGGCCGTCCATCTGTTCCTCATTCACAAAACTTTCATCGGAAATATCTTCGTTCAAAACGAGGGCTTCAGGAAAACGGGCGGCCAGTTCTTTGCAGAGACGGTAATCCTGTTCAATAATGATGATCCGCCGGCTGCTCCGGGGCATAAAAGTCTTGAGCAGGGGAAAAAGAAAGCTGCGTTTTTCCTGTCCGCTCCGATCCCTGCCGGAAAAATCCTGCCGGGCAAGAAGGCCCTCGGCGATAAGGCAGCCCACCTTGCCGCCCCCGACAATGCCGATCCTGCGGATCGGCCGCTCGTCGGTTCCGGCGAATTTAAAAATCCGCAGCAGCTCCTCCCCCTTCGCCAGAACATGAACCCGATCTCCCCGGCCAAGAACCGTGGAACCCGAGGGCAGCAGAACCGCTTCCTTCCGTTCCACCAGGGCAACCAGGCTTTCTTCTTTTACCAACTGGCGGTAGTCTTTGAGGACCAGGCCGTCAAAAGCGCTCCCCGGCGCGACATTGATGGCCCCCAGCTCATATGGGGTATTGGAAAAAGAAAGAATGTCCCCTGCCGCGCCCCGTTCTATGGCGTTGATGATCGACCGGGCGGCTTCCACATCGGGATGGATAAAATAATCGATCCCCAGAACCCCCGGTTCCCGGCGCTCCGTTTCTTCCGGGGCCGGCGGCTGTTCCGTTTTCCCGCTGTTGTCCCGGTTTTGGATTTTATCCGGGGCCTCAATCTGGCGGCTCAACTGCACATACTCATCGTTCCGCACCCGGGCGATTTTCAGCAGCCCCGGATACCGGGAGGCCGCGAGACCGCAGATTATCATGTTAAGCTCATCCGAATCGGTAACGCAGACCAGCGCGTCGGCCCTTGCCGCCCCCGCTTCCTCCAGCGCGTGGAGGCTGTTACCCTCGTCATGTATCACCAGACAATCCAGCCGGTTCGACGCATGCCGGGCCCGTTCCTCATTGGCTTCGATCAGGGACACATCGTGTTTTTCCTGAATCAACTGGGCGGCCAACTGGGTTCCCACCAGCCCGGCGCCGATTATAACGATACGCATGGCTTCTTAAAAGGTAACGTTTTTACGCTCTCCTGAAAAGTCATTCAGATGAGGTTGTCTCAAAACCAGCCGGGTTTTGGAACAAGTCTATTATGAAATAGAGTTGTTCAGAAACTTCAGTTTCTGAACAAATTCCGCTAAAAACAGTAATTTCGCAGCCCAAAGGCGAGAAATTGCAAGACTTGTGGGATAACCAACCAAGTTATCGAACAAGTCCATTGAGCGGCCCGACATCTTCGAACATCCGTAACATCTGTGT
>JAISAN010000128.1 GCA_031266635.1 Treponema sp.
CAGGATAATGACAATATCACCGGCTTTCGTAAATCTTGATTTGATCATGGTGCTTCTCCTACCAGATACCCCGCTCGCCAAAACGCTTGGCAAGGGTATTCGCACTTATGAGGAAGATAACGCAAATTACCGACTGGAACAGACCGATAGCCGCGGTATATGAAAACTGAAAGGAACGGATGCCCACCCGGTATACCATAGTGCTAATCACATCCGCCACCTGGATAACCAGGCTGTTCCCCATAGTATAGGGGCGGTCGAACTCACTCCCCAAAATACGCCCAATGTTCATGATCAGTAACACGACAATGGTCGGACGCAGACCCGGTAAGGTAACATGCCAAATTTTGCCGAAACGGCCGGCGCCGTCAACTTCGGCGGCCTCGTATATTTCCGGATTGATCCCCGTAATGGCCGCCAGATAAATAATCGTGCCCCAGCCGACCTCTTTCCATACTCCAAGGCCCACGTATGTACCAACCCACAGGGTGTTGTCCATGAGGAAATTGATGGGGCCGATGCCGAGTTTTCCCAGCATGATATTGACAATCCCCGATGAGGGGGCAAAAAGCTGGCTGGCGATACCGCTGATGATGATCCATGAGAGAAAGTGGGGCAGGTACACCACGGTTTGGGTAAAACGTTTGTACGTTTTAAAGGCCAGTTCGTTTAATAATATAGCCAGGATAATAGGCGCGGGAAAACCGACAATCAGATCCAGAAAATTGAGCCACAGGGTATTACGGAGGGCATTATAAAAATCCCGGGACGTAAAAGCCTGGGCAAACCACTTGACGCCGGCCCAATCCGATGCCCACACCCCCCTAAACATATTGTAATCTTTGAAGGCAATGACAATATTGGTCATGGGAACATAGCGGAAAACCACAAAAAAGGCCATTGGAAGGACCAGCATCGCGTAAAGCATCCAGGTACGCTTGATGTAGATAATACGTTCGTTACGAATGATATCGCCTCCTCTGCCGGAAGATATTCCATTACAATAAATTTGAAGGCAAATTACCAGCAATGGATAAAATATGAATTTTTTGTATAAATTATTGATAAAAAAAGAAAACCCGGATTAAGGGGAGGGCCGGGCGCCATATCCGCCGCTCTGCCGCGCGGGATGTTGATTTTTTCCTGAATTTGCAGAAAATAGATCCGGGGGAAACCGGAAAAGGCGGGGATAGCGGTGGACATACACGAGATTTTTGTACCAGTTATTGAATACGCGATCTTCCGGAAATGCAGCCCCAACTGGCGTATGGCTGAACATGAAATTCCCTTTTGCGATATTACCTATGTGATAAAGGGTAACGCGAAATACACCATTAACGGGGTGGAACATGAGGTGGCCGCCGGCGATTTGCTCTACCTTCCCCCCGGTACGGTACGGGCAGGTTTTACCTATCCCGATAGGCTGATGCACTGTTTTTCGGTGAATTTTAACCTGAAGGAAATCGCGGGCGATACGATACGCCTGCCCCTGCCCACGGTAAGTCATATCGGCTGTAAAAACGATCTGACCAGTTTTTTCCATGAATTGGCGTATATATGGCTGGACCAGTATCCGGGGTATAAAATAAAGGCCGGCGGGGTATTTTTGATGGTTTTACACCAAATCCTTGAATATACCGTGTACAACACCGGTTCATCCGGCGGCGATTACCGGATAAAAAAGATAATCCGCTATATTACGAAGCATTATACCGAGAAAATTACGGTGAAAAAAATGGCGGATATGGCCGGTCTGGACACCGCGTATTTTGGCCAGCTTTTTAAGCATGAAACCGGGGCCACCATGAATCAGTACCTGATGAAAACACGGATCCGCAACGCTGAAAATATGCTGCGAAGCCATGAATATGATCAAATCAGTACGGTGGCCGAACAATGCGGTTATAGTGATGTTTACCATTTTAGTAAACAATTCAAGGCCGCAATGGGTATTTCCCCTTCAAAATATATCCCCAAAAAAGAGCGCTAAAAAAATGGTCAAATGAATACTCATTAGCGGCGAAAGCACCGGACCCAGTGCCCGCTTTCAAGTTCCCGCAGGGGCGGGTGTTCGGCCCGGCATTGTTCCAACGCCAGGGGGCAGCGGCCCGCGAAGGAGCAGCCTTTTTCGCGGCTTCCCTCATCCGCCGCTGTCTGCTCTTCCGCCTTGCCGCCGGGCCGCGGGCCTTCCGCCGTCCGTGGTTTCGGGGCGGGCGGCGGTCTTTCCCCGGCGGGCTTTGTCCCCGCGCCGCCGCCGCTCCCTTCCCCCGAACCCGCCACCGAAGAAAACAGCAGTTCCGTGTAGGGGTGGAGCCCCGCCTTGTAAAGTTCCGCCGCCGGGGCCTCTTCCATAAGTTCCCCCCGGTACATGACGCCGATGCGGTCGCAGAAATAACAGGCCACTTTCAGGTCGTGGGCGATAAACAGAAAGGAAAGATCCCGTTTGGAACGGAGATCCAGCAGCAGGTTAAGGATCTGTCCCTGAACGGAAACGTCCAGGGCGGATACCACTTCGTCACAGATGAGCAGTTCCGGCTTTACCAGGAGCCCCCGGGCAATGGAAATCCGCTGCCGCTGGCCGCCTGAAAATTCCTGGGGCCGCCGTTCCAGATCCGCCCGGTTCAACCCCACTTCCGCGAGGATCGCCGCCGCCTGTTCCCGGAGTCCCTTTTCCCCCAGCCCCTTCATGGCGGCGGAACGGCGGCAGCCGGAAACCAGGACCTCGTATACGCTCATCCGGGGGTTCAGGGAACGGGCGGGGTCCTGAAAAATGTACCGCGCCTTTTCCCGGTACGCCCTGAGTTCCGTTTTTTTCAGGGCCCGGACATCGGTGGTTTCCTGAAAAAGTATGTCCCCCCCATCGGCCTCGTACATCCGCACCAGAAGCCGGGCGGTGGTGGTTTTCCCGCAGCCCGATTCCCCCACCAGGCCGTAACTTTCGTTTTTGCCGATGGTGAAGGACAGATCGTTTACCGCATAGACAAAACGCCCGAACCGGGCGAAAAACCCCGCCTCCAGGTTAAACCGTTTTTCCAGATGGGATACCCTGAGCATGCCTAGCGATCCTCCCCGGCCTCAAGGATACAGCGGTACTCATGGCCGCCCCGGAGTAGTTCTTCCCCGCTATCGCCATGCGCCGGAATCAACGGCGGCACGCCTGCGGTACATGCGGGCTTGGCGAAACCGCAGCGGGGGGCAAAGGGGCAGCCCGGTTCCGGTTCGGCGGGGTCCGTGACCCTGCCGGGAATAGTCCGCAGCCGTTCCCGCGAATAGTGGCTGCCGAACCGGGGGGAGGCGGCCAGCAGGGCTTTGGCGTAGGGGTGGCGGGGGCCGCCCTCCGGCCCGGTAAAAAGTTTCGCGGGGCCCGACTCCATGATCAAGCCGCCGTACATCACCAGAATCCGGTCGGAGATTTCCGCCACCAGGTCAATATCGTGGCTGATAAAGATGATGGAGATTTGCCGCTGTTTCCGCAGGGTTTTGAGGAGGGCCACAATCTGTTTCTGGATGGTAACGTCCAGCGCGGTAGTGGGCTCGTCGGCAATGAGCAGCTCGCAGCCCTGGGCCAGCGCCAGGGCAATGCCGATCCGCTGCAACTGGCCCCCGGAAAACTGGTGGGGAAAATTGGAAAGCCGTTCCCGCCCCCTGGGGAGCCCCGTTTCGGCCAGCAGGGCGGCGGCTTTTTCCCCGGCTTCCGCCTTGGTAATGCCCGGCTCGCTGTTCTTGAAGGTTTCCCAAAACACGTTCCCCATATTCTGCAGGGGATCGTAGGAGCGGCCCGGCTCCTGGTAGATGACGCCGATCTTTTTCCCCCGGTATGTTCGGAGAGCCCCGGCGTCCAGCCCCAGCAGTTCCTTTCCCTCGTACCGGATCGAGCCGGACACCGCGGCGTTTTTCGGCAGGAGGGAGGGGATAACCTGGGTGCCCACGCTTTTTCCCGATCCGCTTTCCCCCACGATGCCGAGGATCTCCCCTTTTTCCAGACGGTAGGAAATACCCCGCACCGCCTGAACGGAAACCCCGGCCCGCCCCCGGAGGACGGAAAAACGTACGACAAGATCCCGCACCTCCAGCAAGGGCGGGGAACCGGACTCCGGGCTTGGCCCGGCATTGGCCGTGTCCTTCGCGGGCGGGACTTCCGTCTTTTGGACGGCATTGCCTGAGTTTTTCGTGAAAAGGGGCAGAAGCCGCCGGGCCACAAAACGTTTCACCCTTCCTATATTCCCCTTTCCCAGTACATGGTAGGGGTCGTAAAAATCCCGGAGGCAGTCGCCGACAAAATTAAAGGCCAGGGTAACGCCCAGGAGGAACCACACCGGGCACAGGAGCCAGGGGTAGTTCCGCAGATTGGAGAGGGTGGAAATATCCCGCTTGATAAGGCTCCCCCAGCTCACCGCCGGATCGGTAATCCCCAGCCCCAGGTAGGAGAGGGTGGTTTCGGTCATGATAAAACCGGGGATGCTGAGGGCGATGCTGACAATGAGGAGGCTGGCGATCTGGGGGATGATGTGGCCGGAAATAATCACCGGCGCGGGGATCATTTCAAGCTGGGCGTTCATCACGAATTCTTCCCGCTTGATGGCGTGAACCATGCCCCGGATAGTCCGGGCCGTGCCGGGCCAGCCCACCAGCGAAAGGATCACGGTGATCATCATATAGGCCTGGCCTGAATCCATGTTGGCGGCCAGGAGGGACCGGAGAAAGAGGATCAGGTACAGGCCGGGGATGAGCATAAAAAATTCCGAAAACCGCATGATCAGCCAGTCACCGGCGCCGCCGAAATAACCCGCCAGCCCGCCCAGCAGGATCGCCAGCGCCAGGGACACGGCGGTGGCCGCAAAACCTATGGTCAGGGAAATCCGGGAACCGTATACAATCCGGGAAAAAACATCCCGCCCCAGATTGTCCGCCCCCATAAGAAACACCGGATACCCCCCCGGCTTCACCGTAAACAAATGGCGGCTCGCCGGAATAAGCCCCCAGAGCCGGTAGGGTTCCCCCCGGCCCAGAAAAGCGATCTCCTCATACGCACCCCGGACCCGGACATACCTCCAGTTGATCCGGTTGATCACCCGGGCCTCCTGTGCCTGCGGCTTCCCGCCGGAGAACCGTACATTCGGCGGATGGTAGGTCTGTTCGGGAAACGAGGCAGTTGGATCATAAGGGGCGATAAATTCGGCGAAGATCATCATCAGGTACAGGATAAAAAGGGCGATCAGGGAGACCATGCCCAGGGGCCGCAGCCGCAGGTAGACCAGGAATTTTTTCATGTGATTCTGTATCCGTGCTTCAGCCTATCATGGAATAAAATGGAAAGAAAAGGGGAAGGGGCCTCAACTTTGACACGCCGGACCTGTGGTTTTTTACCGGCTGTTCAGAATGATACGCTCAAAATCGCGGGGGATACGGAAATTGCTTTGCCGCAGATCCGCAATCACTCCGGCAATATTGGCGATCAAACCTGTCCGGTAAGCTTTGGTAATTACGCCGAGGGCGCCGGTTAATTGAAGCCCTAAAGCTTCCGCGACGCGTCTGGCTTTTTTGTCGTCCAGTATTAACAAAGAGTCTGGTGTTTCAACAGCCAGCGCAATAGCGCTTGCTTCGCCCAGCTCCAGATCATTCCGCAGCATCCGTATTTTTACTGGATCGGCAATTTGGGTATGTATCCATTCCGGCACCGCTTCGCCAAATTCCGCGGCTACTTCCGGCGTAATTGCCAATGTCGTGTAGAGTTCACGTAAGATATCCAGTTGTCCAATATTGGATAAAACAATCAGACAACTGGTGTCAGTTATAACATTAGGCATTGGCTATATCAGAACGCAGGTCCGCTTCGTTCTCAGAAAAGACGGACACCTGATAATTGCCAAGGATTTCGATAAAGGCCCTTTTGGATAAACCCGCAACCCGTGCCGCCTGCCCAAGAGACAGTTCCTCTTTTTCATACAACTTGGATGCCAAAAGGGTTTTGAGTTCAAATTCGGTGGTGGTGACCATGTTGGGGAGTTCTATATTTAATTGAACGGTTTTCATAACTATCCTTTCCGCCTTAAACGATATATCCATTTTTGTTGGATGTCAATTAATTAGTGTCTGTCCACAAAGTCGGTTACTTTGCGGACAGACCTTGCATTTTCTCGCCTAAAGGCTGCGAAAATACGTTTTTTAAGGAAGTCTGTCCATAATGTGTCTACATTATGGACAGACTCTAATTACCCTTCTTTCCCGTACCGGATCCTGGGGTCCACCAGGGCAAGGAGGATGTCGGCCAGAACCATGCCCACCAGCACCAGGGCGGAGATGAACATGATGTTGGAAAGCACCAGGTTAATGTCTTCCTGGATCACCGCTTCGTACATGAGCCGCCCTATGCCGGGATAGGCGAAGATGATTTCCAGAATCAGGGAGCCGGAAAAAAGGCCGGCCAGCAGATTGGCGCTGCCGGTGATGTAGGGGTTCAGGGTATTTCTGAACGCGTGATGAAAGTAGATCCGCCATTCGGCGATGCCCCGGCTGCGGAGGCTGGTGATGTAGGGCTGGCCCAGTTGGTCCAGCATGGTGGCCCGGATCATCCGCAGGGTGCCGCCTATGCCGCCGAGGAAGGCCGCCAGAAGGGGGAGGAAAATGTGGTGGATATAGGAAAACACAAACCGTCCCGGCGCTTCGGAAAAGGGGAACGGCGGATAAGCGGTCACGGGGAAGAGGCCCGTCACCGACGCGAAAAGCTGGAGCAGGATGAGCAGCAGAATCCCCGGAAAGGCGTGGAGGACCAGGGCGAAAAACGTAACCGCCAGATCCGTTTTGGTCCCCGCCTTGGTGGAAAAATACACCCCCAGCAAAAAAGAAAAAAAGGTGATCAGTACCAGGGAAATAATATTGAGCAGCACCGAATTGGCCAGCCGGGACGCGATGAGGAAGGAAACGGGGGCCCGGGAAATAAGGCTTACCCCCAGGTCGCCGTGGAGGATCACCCGGTTCAGCCAGCGGAAGTACTGAACGTAAAAGGGCTGATCCAGCCCCAGGTATACCCGCTGGGCCTCAAGCTGTTCCAGATTCAGGGCGTTCCGGCTTTGCCCGGCCTGGCCCTGGTTTTCCCCGAAGATCTGCTGCATCATGATCTGATCCACAATGTCCCCCGGCGCCAGTTCCATAAGGCCGAAGACCGCCAGCCCCAGCAAAAAAAGCATCACCCCCATGACAAGAATCCGCCCCAGGATGTAGGAGCAGAGGGGGGCTTTCCGCTTGAAGAGGTAGAAGGGCTTTAAGAGAGCCCCGGCGCCCCCGGCGGGGCCGTTCATTTGAGAAACATGTGGGTTGTCTCAAACCCGTTCAGGTTATCGTAATACACATTGGCAAAATCCCAGCGGTTCCGCAGGGCGGCAAAAGACCGGGACCGCATCAGGTGTATCACCGGGCATTGTTCCAGAATCAGGGCCTGGTATTCATCCCAGATGGTTTGAGCCTTTTCCCGGTCTATGGTGTAGGCCCCCTCGTTGTAGAGGTAATCGATCCGGGCTTCCCATTCGGTGGCGGGGCTTTCCTGCAAAGGATACCAGACGTGGAGGTTGCCGTCCGAAGGCCATACGTTGCTCCCCTGGGTGGGGAAAATATTGGAGCCCGAAAACCCCATGATCATGGACTGCCATTCAAAGGTGCTGAAAAGCTGCTCCACCATTTTTTGAAAATCAATGACCCGGATATTCACCTTGATGCCCACCTTGGAAAGTTCCGACATGATGATCGAAGCAATGTCGGAGTTGATGGTGCTTTCGCTGCGGATGGTGAGATCGAATTTGACGGCCCGCCTTTTTTCATCCCGCATGGTTCCGAAGAGGTCCCGCTTCATGCCGATGGATTCCAGAAGCGCCAGGGCCCGTTCGGGATCGTAGAGGTAGTCCAGGGTGATGTCCCCGTTGTAATAGGGGTTCGGCTCGGGGAAAAAATTCAGTTTCGGTTCCGCCAGCCCCCGGTACACCTGGGCCCCGATCCGGTCCCGGTTCAGGAGGCAGCTCATGGCCTGGCGGAATTCTTTTTTGGTAAACCATTCGTATTGGGGCCTGTCTTCGAATTTGGGGTTCTGGTTAAAAGTCCAGAACGAAGCGCCCAGATCGCCTTCCGCGTTAAAAACCGTGTAATCGGGATTGGCTTTATTCACCAGTTCGTCCAAATCCTCAGGCCGGCTGGAGTAGGAATCGATCTCCCCTTCTTTGAACAACAGAAACCGGGTGTTTTCTTCGGGGATGATCCTGATGATCTGCTCCTCGATGTAGGGGATGGAAAGGCCCCCGCCGTCTTTGTCCCAATAATTGGGGTTCCGTGTATACACCATCCGCTGCCCCGCGCTGTATTCGGTAAGGAACCAGAGCCCCGCGGAGGGGATATTTTGGGGGTCCTGATCCACGCTGAATAAATCCAGCACCCCCTGGACGCCCCGCTCCCGTTTGGCTTCCTCGTAATCGATCCGGGGGGCCAGGTAGCCGTTGGTGGCCAGGAGGGGTTCCGCCACAATCCGGGGAAAATGAAAGACAAACCGTTTATCGTCGATTTTTTCAATGTCGATGTGGGCTTCGGTCCCGTCCTCCATGGTGAGGAACTGGCCGTTATAGCCGGAACTCTGGAAGGCCGGGTCCCCTTCTATTTCGTTGTACCAGAAGATCACATCGTCGCTGGTAACGGGGATTTTTTTATCTGAACGATAGTAACTCCAGTAGAGGTCGTCCCGCAGGGTGTAGATTACGTCCATGGTCCCCGACGCCTCGTCGGCCTGTATCTCAAAAGACGCGGCGTGGGGTTTCCAGTCCCGCCGGATCACGTCGTAATCCACCAGGTAATCCTGCATACTCCTTACCACCGCGGCGGTGGGGCTGTCCCGCTCCGACACATGGATATTGAAACTTTTGGGGTCCGCGTGGGTTACGTCGAACCAGGTACCGGCGAGCCGGCCGGGGACAAATTCTTCCCCGCCCCAGGGTTTGGCGGTGGTTTTTGCCAGAACCTCATCCAGCCCTTCGGTGGTCAGGGCGCTGATTTCCTCCAGGGACAGTTCATCTTCCCCGGAGCAGGAGGCAAAAGTAAACGCCAGGCACAACCCGGCGGCGAGGAAAAGCGTTTTCATGGGTTTATAATAATGCGGGGGGAAGGATGCGTCAATGAAGCTCTTACTCTTCCCAGCGTACCCCCACATTCACCGGCGCTTCGGGCGGGGCAACGGGGATGACCGCGGGGGGAGGGGCCGTTACCTCTTCCACTCCGGCCGGCGGCGGGGGCGCTGACGCGGCGGCGGTTTCTACCGGCGCGGCGGTCTTGCCTGATACCGGGTCGGGGGAACTGCTTTGCCCCGCCGCCACGTATACCGCCGTGTTGTCCGCCCCGGAAAACGAGACCGTCCCTTCGGCTACCCGCAGGTTCACCGTGTCAAAGTCGAATACCGTGCCCCGGACCGAGGCGGTGGCTATAGGGCTCCGCACTCTAAATTCCGTTGTCCCTCCTACCGGCGGCTTCACATTCACCCGGATCCGCCCCGCCCGCAGGCGTATGTCTATCCGGTCCGTATTCGCCATCGCCACTATCTCTTCCAGGCTTAAGCGGGTCAGGGGCTGTACCGAGAGGGTGGATTCCCCCAGCCGTATCAGCGCCGCGCTCTTGAAGCCCGTGGACACCAGGGTCGCCTGTTCCAGTTCCTGCCCTATTACCGCGGCCTGCCACACCGAAGAGCCGGGGGCTTTGAGTTCCACCGTCCCCCGCAGTTCCCGGATAACCGCCTGGGGGCTTTGCGCCCAGGCCGCGCCCGTTGTTATCAGCAATACCACCAAAACTTTCTTCATAGCATACTCCTTATAATGACAGAATAATCCCCAGGGCCGCCCGCCACCGGAGCGCCGCTTCCCCGGTAAAGGCGTTCCCCGCATGGGGGAGAAAAGCGCCGCCGCCAATGGTCAGGGCCAGGTCCGGCAGGGGCGTCCACCGCGCCGCGCCGTATAACTCCAGGCCCAGAAAATAACCTTCCCCCTTTAACTTCTCCGGTTCCCGGTCGTCCTGAAACGTAACCGTATCGGTACGGATGAAATACGAACATTCCCCGGTGAGGGACAGGGGAGGCCGGGGGCGGAGGGTATAGGCTCCCCGGAGTATGG
>JAISAN010000164.1 GCA_031266635.1 Treponema sp.
CTCATGCGCTGGAAAGAAAGCACCGGGTGGCGGCCATCGTGGACCCCTTTGTCCCGGCGGAAGTTTCAAATGTTTCAGGGGCGCCTGTTTACCGGGACATAGCCGACGCGGACGCCCGGACATCCCTGAACGAAGCGGACGCGGCCATTGAATTCACCCGGCCGGAATCGGCGCTGGCCAATATGCTGGCCCTGATAGAACGGCGTATTCCCACAGTCGTGGGAACGACCGGTTGGCTGGACAGGCTGGAGGAGATACGCCGGGCAGTGGAAGCCGCAGGGACCTCCCTGGTGTGGGCGTCCAACTTTTCCCTGGGGGTAAACCTCTTTTACCGCGTCGCCGCCTATGCCGCCCGGCTTATGGACCCCTTCCCGGAGTACGACGTGGGGGGCTGGGAAGGCCACCACAACAAAAAGGCGGACAGCCCCTCCGGAACCGCCCGGACCCTGGTGGAGAGGGTACTCGCCGAAATGACCCGCAAGACCACGCCGGTCTGGGGTACGCCGGACAACCCTCCCCGGGCGGATGAGATTCACTATGCCAGCCTGCGGGTGGGAGCCATGCCGGGCGTTCATACCCTGATTTTCGATTCGCCGGCAGATACCATCGAAATAACCCATACGCTTCGGAACCGGGAAGGTCTTGCGGCCGGGACGCTTAAAGCGGTGGAATGGCTGGTACGGCCGGGGAAGGACGGCCGGCCCAACCCGGAGAAACGGCGGGGGGTTTTTACCAGGGAAGATATTTTGGCGGAAATACTCGATAAGGATTAACGCTTGTACTTTTTTTGTGCTATAATGAAGTAGTAAGGACTAATACATGAAAGATATTCGGGGGAAAATATTTTTAGTTGATGACAATCCCACAAATCTGACCATAGGGCGAAACATACTTTTGAATGATTATGATGTCTTTACTATCCAATCCGGACAGAAGATGTTCAAGATGATGGAAAAGATAACCCCCGATCTGATTCTGCTGGATGTGGAGATGCCGGAAATGAACGGTTATGAGGTGATAAAACAGCTCAAAGCCGAAGAGAAGGGCCGCTATATCCCGGTGATATTCCTGACGGCGAAGAACGACAGCGGCAGCGAACTTGAGGGTCTGAGCCTGGGAGCGGTGGATTATATCACCAAGCCGTTTTCGCCTCCCCTTCTGCTCAAACGCATAGAGCTGCACCTGCTGATTGAATCCCAGAAGCAGGAACTCAAGGTGTATAATGAACACCTCCAGTATCTGGTCGATCAGAAGACAAAAACGGTCGTGGAACTCCAGAACGCGGTACTTCAAACCGTGGCGGAAATGGTTGAATGCCGGGACGACGTGACCGGGGGCCACATAGACCGGACCCAGCAGTACCTCCAGATCCTTACGGACGAGCTGCTCGCGGAAAAACTCTACCCGGACCTGGAACCGGTCTTGCTGGACAAATTCTTCGTACAATCGGCCCAACTGCACGATGTAGGAAAAATCGCCATTGCGGACAGCATATTAAAGAAACCGGCCAAGTTGACCGAAGACGAATACGAGAACATGAAAACCCATACCACGTTTGGGGTCTCGGTTATCGAGAAGATAGGCCGGAGTACATCGGAAAAGACGTTTTTGGAACATGCCAAACTTTTCGCCGGTACCCACCACGAAAAATGGGACGGTACGGGGTATCCCCAGGGGCTCAAGGGTGAGGAAATACCCATACACGGCCGGCTCATGGCTGTCGCGGACGTTTACGATGCCCTGATTTCGGTACGGCCCTACAAAAAAGCCTTCACCCATGACGATGCCGTTGGTATTCTTGTCGGGGGCAAGGGAACTCACTTTGATCCCGCGCTGATAGACGTGTTTATTGCGGTAGCCGATAGTTTCAGGGAGACAGCAGCCATGGCTCAGACGGAAGCAACTGAAGATGATGTTGATGAACCGCAGGTAAGCTGATTGAGCCGGTTCCAAAACTCGGTTCGTTTTGGAACCGGCTTCCGAAATAGCGGTCTAAAGCACGCTTTTTCTGTTAATTTTTTGGTTGCTGTTCCAAAAACTGAAGTTTTGGAACAGCCTCGATTTTGAAACGGCCCGGAGGGGTGTTATGCGAAGTGCCTGGGGGATTATCCTCTGTTTGTGTTTTTTCGCGGGTTTTGCGGCTCCGCAGGCCGGCGCCCAAAACCGGCGGGCGGTTTTGGACCGGGGTAATACTTGGGTCCGGGGAATTCCGGGGTTTGGGAATAATGGAGTGTCCGCCCTGTTCGGTGAATACCGCCTTGAATTTCCCGCCGGCGGGGAGGCCGGGGAAACAGAAACCGGGGAACCCCGCTGCCGGATTTGGCTGTGCGGGGAAAACCTGTCCTTTCCTGAGGATTCATGGCAGCGCCGGACACAGATCGCCGGGGTTTCCATACTGCAGAAGGAGGAGGAATCGGCCCGGCTTTTCGGCTTTTCCTTCAGCGGGGGAACGGCCCTGGGGGTTTGGACGGCGGTGATGCAATTCCCCCGGGAAACAGCGGCGGCGGGTCTTGATGAACCGGGGATTAACGCGCTGATCGGCCGCTGGCTGAACCGGTTTCTTTATTTTCTTTCCCTGATAAAAAGCCCCGCCGATGTGTCGCTGCCCGCGGTTTTTACATTTTAACCCTTATGCCGCCGTTCGCGGTCTCCGGTTCCCAGGTTCCCAAATTCTTTTTCGCTAAGGCCGTAGCCTTCTTTTTTGTGCCCCTGATCCTGTACGGCCGGTTCCACATGAACCATGATGTCATAGACCCCTTCCACCCGCTCTTTAATGGCCCCTTCCACCTGGGTGGCTATGGCGTGGGCCTCGCTGACCGTCAGGTCCGGGGCCACCTCAATGTCGATGTCGATGTCCCAGAGGCCCGCAATCCGCCGCATCCGCGTCCGGTGGGGGTTTCCCGCCCCCTCGACTGAATGAACCGCGTCGAATACCAGCCGGTAGGATTCGGAGCCGGAACTGCCGTCCATCAGTTCCATGTTAACTTCAAAAAAAATACCCACCGCGGACTTGATGATCCACAGGCCCACCAGAATGGCAAAGGCCGCGTCAAAAGCGCCGATATTAAAGAACCGGGAAAGCCCTACGCCGATAAGAACGCCCCCGGAAAGGATCACGTCCCCGGCCATATTCTTTGCGTTGGCCCGGAGCATGGGGGAACCGGCTGTTTTTCCGAACAGGTACTGGCTCCAGGCCAGCGCCAGCTTCCCCGCAATGGAAACCAGGGTAACAAACAGGGCCGCCGCCGAGGGGACGGCCCGCTTTGCGCCAAAAAGAAGATCCGTCCCGGAGTTGAGGATCAACTGAGCCCCGGCAAAAAAAAGAATGCAGGCAAGCAGGGCCGTGGCCACCGTCTCCGCCCGGCCGTGGCCCCAGGGGTGTTCCCGGTCCGCGGGCCGGCTGATAATTCGGGACACCGCCAGGGCCATACCGGCAATCAGCACATCTATTGATGAATCGATGCCGTCCCCCAGAACCGCCAGGCTTCCCGCCCGGATGCCGGTAATGATTTTAAGGGACGCCAGCAGGATATTGCCCAGCAGGGCGGTGATGGAAGCGGTTCTGATGATCCGGGCCCTGCGGGCCAGAACTGCCCCTCCCGGTTCCCCGGCGGCCCTGTTTTTTTCTGCCATATCATTTGATCATTAACTGAAACCGGAAAAATAGCAAACCGGGGCGGACGCGGCGCATACGGCGTCCTAAAGGCCGCCTCCATTTGCCGGGTACTGAAGCATTTTCTGAGCGCCGGGCGTGTGTTACATTGTTGGATAACAGCCCTTGTCGGGCTGCTGTTTCTTCGCCCCGCGGCGCGTACGGCGGCCTAAAGGCCGCCTCCATTTACCCGGTACTACGGCCTTTACTGAGCGCCGGGCGTGTGCTGCTTGTTTTGTATTAACGCCCCTTCACGGGGCGCTTTTTCTTCGCCCCCTTGCAATTTATTGAAAATCTTACTATATTACTGCAAATAGAGACTTTTGTTGTCATCTTTCTCTTGCAACAGGCTAAGGAGTAATCAGTAACACGGTGTGTTACTGTCCGGTTGGACGGCAGCGGCGATACCGCCGCTTTATAATAGGAGTGAAATGTAAAATGGGCATCGACATCACCAAGATGCGGAATATCGGAATCAGTGCGCATATCGATTCGGGAAAAACGACCCTTTCTGAGCGTATTCTGTTTTATAGTAACAAAATCCACGCCATCCATGAAGTCCGGGGCAAGGACGGAGTGGGGGCCACTATGGATCATATGGATCTGGAGCGGGAACGGGGAATTACCATCCAGTCCGCCGCCACCCAGGTTGAATGGAAAGACTACACGATCAATCTGATCGATACCCCCGGACACGTGGATTTTACCATTGAGGTTGAACGGTCTCTCCGGGTGCTGGACGGGGCCATTCTGGTCCTCTGCGCGGTGGGCGGGGTGCAGTCCCAGTCCATCACCGTGGATCGCCAGTTGAAGCGTTACCATGTGCCCCGGATCGCCTTTGTCAACAAATGCGACCGGACCGGGGCGAATCCCTTTAAGGTGCGGTTCCAGCTCCGGGAAAAACTGGGGCTCAACGCGGTGCTGATCCAGCTTCCCATCGGGCTTGAGGACAAGCTTGAGGGGGTGGTGGACCTTATCACCATGCGGGCCGTGTATTTTGACGGCCCCCAGGGGGAGCAGATCCGGCTTGCGGATATTCCCTCCCACCTCAAGGCGGACGCGGAAAAATACCGGGAAGAGTTGATCGACGCGGTATCCCTTTATTCCGACGAGCTGGCGGAAAAATTCCTCAACGGCGGCGATATTCCCGAGGAACTGATTCACCAGGCGATCCGTAAGGGAACCCTGGCGGAACAGTTTGTCCCGGTGATGATTGGTTCGGCCTATAAAAACAAGGGCATCCAGCTTCTCCTGGACGCGGTAACCAACTACCTCCCCAATCCCACGGAGGTAAAAAACTACGCCCTGGACCTGGACAAGCACGAGGAACGGCAGGAACTCTTCGCGGATGAAAAGAAACCCACCGTGGCCCTGGGCTTTAAGCTGGAAGACGGCCAATACGGCCAGCTTACCTATGTGCGGATCTACCAGGGGGCCCTCAAAAAAGGGGACGAGCTTATCAATACCCGGGCGCGGAAGCGCTTCAAGGTGGGGCGGCTGGTACGGATGCATTCGGACAGTATGGAAGATATTACCGAAGGTTCTCCCGGCGATATTGTGGCCCTTTTCGGGATCGACTGCGCTTCCGGGGATACCTTCTGCGGCGGGGGCCTGAACTACGCCATGACCTCCATGTTTGTGCCCGACCCGGTTATCTCCCTGGCCATAATGCCCAAGGATAAAAAATCCGCGGATCAATTGGCCAAGGCCCTGAACCGCTTTACCAAGGAAGACCCCACCTTCCAGACCTATGTGGACCCCGAATCCAACCAGACCATCATCAAGGGGATGGGGGAACTCCATCTGGAAGTATATGTCGAGCGGATGCACCGGGAGTACAAGTGCGAGGTGGAAACCGGGATGCCCCAGGTGGCCTACCGGGAGACCATTACCCAGCGGGCGGAATTCAACTACATCCATAAAAAACAGACCGGCGGTTCGGGCCAGTACGGCCGGGTGGCGGGTTACATGGAGCCCTTTGCCGGCGGGGATTACGAATTTGTGGACAATATCAAGGGCGGGGCCATTCCCACCGAATTTGTCCCCAGCTGCGACAAGGGTTTCCGGGAGGCGGTCAAAAGAGGCAGCCTCATCGGCTTTCCCATCGTCAATATCCGCTGCCTGATCAACGACGGCCAGTCCCACTCGGTGGACTCTTCGGACCTTGCCTTCCAGATGGCGGCTATCGGCGCTTTCCGGGAAGCCTACGGCAAGGCCAGGCCCTGCATCCTCGAACCGATCATGAAAGTGTCGGTGGATGGACCGGCGGAATTTCAGGGAAATATTTTTGCCTCAATTAACCAGCGCCGTGGTATAATATCGGCGTCCACTGAGGATGGTATATTCTCCCGGGTAGAAGCCGAAGTCCCCTTGAGCGAGATGTTCGGTTATTCCACGGTCCTCCGTTCCCTGACCCAGGGGAAGGGAGAATTTTCTATGGAGTTTGAAAAATACGGGAAGGTTCCGGCGAGTATTTCCGAGGCCCTGACAAAAGAGTACGAGGAAAAGCGGCGGAAAGAGGCCCGGTCTTAATTGGGAAAGCCCCATATCAATTTTCTTGGAGTAGAACATGGTTAAACAGGAACTTATTCAGCGCAGTCCGGTGCGAATATTTGAAAAATCCATTCATGGGGGCCTCAAGGCCGGTGAAATCGGAATTATCGTTTCCCAGAGCGGGGTGGGGAAAACCTCGGTGCTGGTGCAGATCGCCCTGGATAAACTTTTGCAGGGGAAAAAGGTGATCCACGTTTCCTTTACCCAGCATACCGGGTATGTGCTGGCCTGGTACGAGGATATTTTTGACGAATTTATCAATAAAAAAAATCTGGAAAATGCCTGGGATGTTAAAAACGAAGTGATAAAAAACCGGGTACTGATGAATTTTAACCAGGATGGTATGTCGGGGGATCAGATCCTCAAGAGCCTCCGGGCCATGATCGTGGAAGGCGGTTTTGCGGCGGAAGCGATCATTGTTGACGGCTTTGATTTTTCCCGGATGGAACGGGAGCGGCTGGCAAAGGCCCGGGACTTTGCCAAAGAACAGGGCATCGAATTCTGGTACAGCTGCACCGTCAAAGGTGAAGCCCCCGGTTACGACAAGCATCACATTCCCCTTTTGATCAAGGATTATATGGACCTTGTCGAAGTGGTGATCGTTCTGGAACCCAAGCCGGATCATATTAAGCTGTCGGTTTCCAAAGACCGGGACGCCTATAATCCTGAGTCCATGGCCCTGAAACTGGATCCTAAAACCTTACTCATCCTGGAAGGATGAGACTGGACTTGTTCGACACCGCGAAAAACCGGCTATCCGCCTGCGGCGGATAGCAAGCTTGCTGAAACAGACCGCTCTGTATACACTGGGAACATGACCAGGGGCATCTTGATAGCGGGAAACGAATCTTCCCTTACAGCGGCCATTGAAGCGGAAGTAGCGAAGCGGGTGGAACGTTTTGCCCTGGCCCTTATCGCCAACCGGCTTCCCGGTTCGGCGGGCCCCGCCACCGGATCCTTCCCCGGCGGGGAAAGCCGGATTCCCCTGGTCTGGAACCCCGGCAGTCCCGTTTCCGCCCGGACCCTGATCATCGCGGCGGAAAACCGGCTTGAACATATCGACGAAGCGATAGTGGTCTGCGCTCCTCCCTCGGTACGCCGGGCCGCGGCGGAACTTGCCCCCGAGGACATTGAAATTATGGTCAACGATCACATCAAGGGCTGGTTTTATCTGGTAAAGGAGCTGTCCGCGGTTTTCAGAACCCGGCGGGCCGGTTCCCTGGCGCTGGTGTTTTCCGGGGCCGGTCCCGGCGGCAGTAGAGACGACACGGCGGATATTCTGGGCCCCGCCGCCCTGGCGGCCTTTCGCGCTTTTACCCAGAGCGTCCTCGCCGCTGCGGTCCATGAACCCTATCTGACTATGGGCTTTTCCTCGTCCGAGGCCGGAGCGGAGGCGGCGTTTGCGGCCTTTGTCATCAAACAGCTCGACGGGGGAGACCGGCGGAACAACGGAAAGCAGCGCAGGTTCGGCCGGCTGAACCTCCTGGGCCCTCTTTTTTCCCGCTGACAAGAACCCCCGATACATTAGAGTCAAAATTGCCGCCCAGGGGTTTGCCATTGATCCTTTTCATCTATCCTTCGATAATTGAATTACTATGGGCAGCCGTCTTGTCGCCATTTTAGAAATAGGTTCCACCGGCATCAGGCTTTTGGTAGCGGAAATAATATCCGGGACCCTATGGCGGGCCATAGACCGGGCGGGAAAACCGGTAGCTCTGGGGCGGGATGTGTTTACTTCCGGCGAGGTGAGCCGGGAGTCCCTGCTGGAATGTCTTTCGGTGCTGCAAAATTACCGGGAACTCCTGCGGGGCTGGGGTATTGCCGATGAGGATATTCATATTATCGCCACCAGCGCCCTCCGGGCCGCCCGGAACCGGGATGTCTTTGTAGACCGGGTACGGCAGGAAACGGGGATTCAACTTTCCATTGTGGAGGGGATCGAGGAAAACCGCCTTATGTATCTGGCGGTCCGGTTTGCCCTGAAACAGGACCTGCCCCTGTTCTGGCGGGCCAATTCGATGATCCTCGAAATCGGCGGGGGTTCCACGGAGATTATGCTGCTCCGCCGGGGGCAGATGGTGGCGGCCCACAGTCTCAAGCTGGGGACCATCCTTATCGATCAGCAGGCCCGGCGCGGACCGGGATCGGGCCGTTTCCAGGAACGGTATCTTAACGAGAATATTCGGAATACCGCCGGTTTTTTAAGTTCCGAAATGGATCTGGCCCATGTACGGACTTTTGTGGTAGCCGGGGCCGACGCCCGGCGGGTGGCGGAACTTACCGGTTCCGACCTGAACGAAAACTGCCGGATCATAGACCGGAGATCCTTTATCACCTTTGCGGAACAGATTCAGGATTACAATCTTGAGGACTGTGTCCGAAAACTCAATATGCCCTATGCCGACGCGGAAGGTTTGATTCCGGGTATTCTGATATATAAATTTTTTCTGGAGCAGACCGACGCCGCCCAAGTGGTGGTGCCCCTGGTTTCCATCCGGGAAGGATTTCTTATCGATCTGGTGCTGGGGGTGGATTCTGAACTCCAGGAGGAATTTTTTTCCCAGATTATCGCTTCCGCGGTAAACCTGGGGCGGAAATACCACTACGACGAGGCCCACGGCCGGCATGTGGCGGACCTGTGCCTCATCCTTTTTGACGCCCTTGTCCGGGAACACGGTATGAACCGCCGGGAACGGATGATGCTGGAAACCGCGGCAATACTCCACGATATTGGCATGTACATCAAAGGCTCAGGCCATCACCGGCACGGCCAGTACATCGTCGCCAATTCGGAGGTCTTCGGCCTCCACGGGGACGAGCTGGATATTATCGCCAACGTGGTCCGTTACCACCGGGGAGACCCGCCGTCTCCGGGGGATATTGAATACATCACGCTCCAGCGGGAAGAGCGGATTCTGGTCCTCAAAATGGCCGCCCTGCTCCGGGTGGCGGACGCCCTGGACAGGGGACACACCCAGCGGATAAAAAAAATCACCCTGGAGCGGAAAGCGGAGACCATGCTGATCCACGTGGAAGGGGTCTACGATCTGTCGCTGGAGCATATCGGTATTGAACAAAAGGCAGGGCTCTTTGAGGATGTCTTTGGGTACAAGGTTATTTTAAACTAACGGGGTAACGGATGTTGAACGGCAGGTATTTTAACCGGGATCTTTCCTGGATCGATTTTAACCACCGGGTATTGGAAGAAGGGCTCCGCGGGGAACTGGCGCCCCTGGAACGGTTCCGTTTTCTTTCCATCGTTTCCTCCAATTTTGATGAATTTTTTATGGTCCGGGTGGCGGCGGTAAAGCGGGCTTTACGAAGTGGCGGGAACAAGCCGGACCCGTCGGGCCTCAGCCCCGCTGAACAGCTCAAGAAAATTTCCGAAAAAGTCCGCTTCATTATCAGCCGCCAGTACGCCTGTCTGCTGGATGAGATATTTCCCGCCCTTGCCCAGGGCGGTCTTGAACTGCTGCGCCCCGATTCTTACACCAGGCCCCTGAAGGATTATCTGGAATCTTTTTTTATGACCCAGATCTATCCCGTCCTTACCCCCTTGCGGATAGAGGGTGATGAACCGTTGCCGTCCATCGACAGTTTCAGCATGAATGTGGCCTTCCTCCTGGTTCAGGAAAATTCCGGCCTGAACGGGCCGGCCGGTGAGTACATCGCCATGATACAGATACCCCCCGGCATGAACCGGATTATCTGGCTGCCGGAGGAACGGGCCGCCGAAAAAAACCGCCGGGGCCTGGCGGAACGCCCGGCACAGGACATTCCGGCTCAAAGCGGCCGGAATGCCGCGGCCCGGTGGGCGCTGCTGGATGACCTGCTGAGCGTCTGGGGCGGGAGGTTTTTCCCCGGCCTCCAGGTAAAGGAGACCATGCTTTTCAAGGTAAACCGGGACGCGGATTTTTCGGTGGATGAACAGCGGGACGAGGATTTTATCGAAGCTATGGAGGAAGTTCTGGAGAGCCGGGAAAAATCACGGGCTGTTCGAATGGTCTATTCACCGGGGAGCCCCCGGCTCCGGGACGAGCTGGCCCGGCGGCTTTCCCTTGACCAGGACGATCTGTACGGCATGGAAGGCCCCCTGAACCTGGGGAACCTCCTGGACCTGGCAAACGCGCCGGATTTTGATCATCTGCGGGAAAAACCCCGGCGAATCTACCCCAGCCCGGCCTTCAGCGGGGATGAGCCGGTGTGGGACCGGATCAACCGGGGAGATGTGATGATCCGCCTGCCGTATCAGTCCTTTGATCCGGTGATCCGGTTTTTTCAGGAGGCCGCCGCGGACCCGCAGGTTCTTTCCATTAAAACGGCCCTCTACCGGACCAGCGGAAACTCGCCGGTTGTCCGGGCCCTGGAAGAAGCGGCCCTGAATGGCAAGCACGTTACCGCCCTGGTGGAACTCAAGGCCCGCTTTGACGAGGAGCGGAATATTTCCTGGGCCAACCGGCTGGAAAAGGCGGGGGTAATTGTGGTTTACGGCCTTGCCCGGCTTAAAGTCCACGCCAAGATCGCCCTGGTGGTCCGCCGGGAGAACGACCGGATAAAACGGTATATCCACCTTTCCACGGGCAACTATAACGACAAGACCGCGCGGCTCTACGAAGACATCGGCCTTTTTACCTGCCGGGAGGATATTGCCTTTGACGCAGGGCTGCTGTTCAATATGATTACCGGGTATTCGGCGGTTCAGCCCATGCGAAAGCTGGTGATCGCCCCTACCGGCCTGAAACGCCGCCTCCTGGAACTGATCGAGCGGGAGACCAAACGATCCGGCCAGGAGTACCCCGGAAAGATCATGGCGAAAGTAAACGCCCTGGTGGATACCGACATCATCGGCGCCCTGTACCAGGCTTCCCAGGCGGGGGTAAAGGTCCTCCTCAATGTCCGGGGAATCTGCGCCCTGGTTCCCGGCGCGCCGGGCCTTTCGGAGAATATCCGGGTGGTCAGCATCATAGACCGGTATCTGGAACACTCCCGGCTCTTCTATTTTGCCAACGGCGGCGCCGAGGAAGTGTACCTTTCCAGCGCCGACTGGATGCCCCGGAACCTGGACCGCCGGATAGAACTGATGTTTCCGGTTTTACAGGATGATATACGGCTCCGGCTCCGGGACAGTTTGGAACTTTACTTCCGGGATAATTGCCAGGCCCGGATTCTGGGGAGCGACGGGGCCTGGACCCGCCTGAGCCCCGCTCCCGGCGAAGCGCCTTTTCGGATACAGGAATATCTGCTGGCCCAGGCCGCCGCGGAATGTCCTGAAACAGCCCGGACGGAATTTGTGGTCCGCCGGAGCCCGCCGTCCCCATGAAACGGATAATTCTGAAACCCGGCGAGGAAAACCGTATCCTGGCGGGACACCCCTGGGTTTACGATAACGAGGTTGCCCAGATACTCGAAGGGAGCGGCGCGGGGGCCCGCCCCGCGAATTTAGAGCCCGGTGAGCCGGCGAACGTGGAAAGTTCCCGAAAGCGGTATCTGGGCCGGGCTTTTGTGAACCCCCAATCCAAAATTATCGCCCGGATCTACAGCCCCTCCAAAGAAGGGGTGGACAAGGGGTTTTTCAAACGCCGTATCCGGGAGGCCCTGGGGCGGCGGGCCATGAGCCCCGGTCTTTTGCCGGCGGAGCCCGGCACGGAACGGACCGCCGCCGGAGACACGCCGCAGGATTCGGGCCGGCTCCTCTTCGGCGAGGCGGATTTTCTCCCCGGCCTTATTATCGACCGCTTCAGGGGCTGGCCCCTGGCGGACATTGAGGCCGCCGTCTGCGAACTGCCCCTTACTTTTGCGGCCGTCCAGGACAAGCTGGGCCCCCCGTCTTCCTGGCTGTCCCTCCAGTTTTTAATATACGGCATCGACTGCCGCCAAGAGGAGATTCTTGCCGCCCTGGAAGAAGCGCTGGAACCCCAGGCGGGGATCTATGAAAAATCCGGGGCCAGGGTGCGGGAGCTTGAGGGGCTCCCCCTGCGGGAAGGGGTCCTCCGGGGCGCGTTCCCCGCGGGGGGAATCGTGATTTTTGAAAACGGCCTTCCCTTTTTGGTAGACCCCGCGGAGGGCCAGAAGACCGGCCATTTCTTTGACCAGAAAGAAAACCGCCTTTGGGCCGCGTGTTTTGGCCGGAGCCTTTTTGACGAACGGGGAACCGGGGATTCCCCGGCCCGGATTCTGGACGCCTGTTCCTATACCGGGGGCTTTGCCATCCACCTGGTCCGGCTGAGCGCCGTCTGGGGCTCTAATGTCCGGGCCGCAGCGGTGGATGTTTCCGCCGCCGCCCTGGAAACCCTGAAAAAAAACGCCCGCCTTAACCGGATTGCGGACCGGATTGAAACCGCCGAGGCCGATGTCTTTGAGGACCTGCGGCTCCGTGACCAGCGCAAAGAAAAATTCGACATGGTCATTTTGGATCCCCCGGCTTTTGCCAAATCCCGTTCCGCTTTGGGCGAAGCCCTCAAAGGCTACCGGGAGATCAACTACCGGGCCTTACGGCTCCTTAA
>JAISAN010000242.1 GCA_031266635.1 Treponema sp.
CTTGTATTTGACTTGTTCAATAACCCGGTTGGTTATTGAACAAGTCTCGCAAAATGTTCCACATTTTGCTGTTTTTTTAGTGGTTGTTGTTCAGAAACTGAAGTTTCTGAACAACTCTAATGCCGAATGCCCCGGTATTTCCTCACGAACCCGCAGGGCCGGTAGGTCTCCTTGGCCTGCCGGAGCCCCTCATCCCCCAGGTCCTGTTCCCGGTTGAGGTAGGTGAAAAAACGCGGCAGGGACGCGGCAAAAGACTGGTTCATATACTGATAGAGCCCTTTGATCCCATCCACCGCCTTTTCAAAGTGGATGGCAAAAATTCTCCCCTTGGCGAGACTCTCTCCCAGGCACCAGCCCGCCGGAGACCCGTCCACAAAAAAGATCGCTCCCCGGAGCTTAAGGGCGCTGAACAGATTCAGGGCCTCCCGGGCGGCTTCGTAATCCCTGTTTTCACCCTTGTCCGTCCGCCAGCGTTCCAGTACCTCCAGGGCCTGGGGGATCAAGTCCGGCGTCAGCGGCCGGGTCTCGTGGACAGGATAGGCGTTGAGGAACGCATTTACCAGATTTTTCTTTTTGTGGAATCTTTTTCCCCCCAGTTCCGCCAGGTCGGAACGGAGGTAGAGGTAATCGAAATTATCCCGGTCTTCAATAAGCTTAAATCCCAGCCGCTCCAGGTTTTCCCGGGCCGGGGTCAGCACGGATTCGCTGATATTTTTCCAATAATCATGGGTCTCAAAAAGCGAGGCGAGAATTTCCGCGTCCGGGGACGCGCAGGGGGTCATAAAGAATTTTTTTCCTCCTTCGCCGGAATCAGGAACCGGCGGCTGTTCCCCGGAAATGATAAAACTCTGATCCGGCCCCCGGGCTATCCGGTACCGGTAGCGCTTTCTGAACAGGTAGAGGCCCGAAAAGGTAAACTCGGAAACGCCGTCCGCGGTCAGGGAAAGCTGGGGGTGTAAATCGTCCTTGAGATCAAGCCCCACGGGTACAAAATCAGGATACATAGGAATGGGCATACATTCACTATAAATCAAAGCCCGGGGCCGGGGCAAGAAGGAGGCGCCTTTACGGACGGCCCGTTTCTCCCCATAATAGGCCCATGATTGATACAGTCATCGAAGAGCTGCTGGTCCCCCGGTTTTTGCGGTATGTCCGGTACTGGACCGAAAGCGACCGCCATGTGGAACAGACCCCTTCCACCGCGGGGCAGTGGGAGCTGGCCAAGGCCCTGGCGGAGGAACTGAAAACCCTGGGATTGACCGATGTGGAACTTACCGGGCACTGTTATGTGATCGCCCGGATTCCCCCCAGTCCCGGACAGGAGGCCGTTCCGGCGCTGGGCTTCCTTGCCCATATCGACACCGCCAGTGATGTTTCAGGCAAAGATGTCCGGCCCCGGCTGGTAAAAAACTACGATGGGGAAAAGATAGAACTCGCCCCCGGCCTGGTTCTGGACCCCGCCCTTGACGCGGACCTGGCGGCCCAGAAGGGCAAGGGGATCATTCACGCCGATGGAACCACGCTCCTGGGGGCGGACGACAAGGCCGGGATAGCGGAGATCATGGGGGCCGTAGAGTATATCCTTGGCCGCCCGGAAATCCGCCACGGCCCGGTGGAGATTATTTTTTCCCCCGACGAGGAAACCGGCAAGGGCCTCCCTGAATTCCCCCTGGACCGGATCAGGTCAAAGACCTGTTACACCCTGGACGGCGGCCCCCTGGGAGATCTGGAGGCCGAATGTTTTAACGCCTGGAAGGCCGATATAACATTCCAGGGGCAGGTGATTCACATTGGCGCGGCCCGGGGCCGTTTAGCCAATGCCGCTCTCATGGCCGCTTCCTTTGCCGTACAGCTCCCCCGGTCGGAAAGCCCGGAGGCCACCGACGGCTATTACGGGTATTATTGCCCCATGGAAATCAGGGGCGATCTGGAAACCGCGAACCTGGAAGTATTCCTCCGGGATTTTGACCAGGCGGGAATGGAACGGCGGCTCGCCGCCCTTGAAGCCATAGCCAAAACCGTGGAGGCCCAGTTCCCCGGCGGGAAAGTGGCGGTAAAAACACAAAATCAGTATTATAATATGAAAGAAAAAATCGACCGGTCGCCGGAGGCGCTGGAAATCCTGAAACAGGCCGCCGCTAATATGGGGATACCATTCCGGTTTAAGCCCATCCGGGGCGGAACCGACGGTTCCCGGCTTACCAGTCTGGGAATTCCCACGCCGAACATTTTTACCGGCGGGCGGAATTTTCACAGCCGTCTGGAGTGGGTTTCGATACCCGAAATGGTTCTGGCCTGCAAGCTGGTCATAGAATTAATCCGCTTATGGGGGAATAAATGGAAACCTTAACTACCGCGTTTGGAAACCAGATCAAAATGGCGGTGTCCCGGTCCACCGTCTCAACCGTAGTAACCGAGCAGAATGTTTATCAGGAAGGAGACCGGAATATCCTGCCCCTTCTTGATGAAATGGTGGAATCCCTCATCCTCCCCGGTTCCGGGGTTGACGGTATGGAAAACCTCGAGGACCTTTTTGCCAAAGCCGAATCGGGGAAATCCTGCCTCCTCTGTCTGGAGCATTACAGTAATCTTGATCTGTCGATTTTTTCCCGCCTGGTGCGGAAGGGCGGGGGCCGGGGTGAGACCATTAGCGACGCGGTGGTAGCCATTGCCGGAATGAAACTGAACGAGGACAACCCCGTGGTTGCGGCTCTTGCCGGGGCCTATACCCGGATTGTTATTTATCCCAGCCGTTCCCTCCAGGGTCTGGACGCCGAAAAGAACCGGGCCGAAATTATCCGCAGCAACAGCATCAACCGGGCTGCCATGCGGGCACTGAACGATCTCAAGCACCAGGGCAAACTGATTCTGGTATTCCCTTCGGGAACCCGCTACCGCCCCTGGGACCCCTCAACCAAAAAAGGAGTCCGGGAAGTAGATTCCTATCTCCGTTCCTTTGATTATATGTGCTGCGTAGCGCTGAACGGCGAAGTCCTCCACGTCCGCGAGGGAGACATGATGGACGATTGGGTGAGCCGGGACCTTGTCCGGGTTACCGCGGGGCCGGTGCTTTCCTGCGCCGAATTCCGGGAAAAAGCCAGACTCGAAACCGCCGCTACGGACGATAAAAAACAGGCCGCCGTAGACGCCCTTATGACGGAACTGGAAAAGCTCCACATCGAAGCGGAAAAAAAACGCCAGGCCCTTTTGTGAATGAACCGGGGTATTTATTGCCGCGGATAAGTACGGTACAATGGGTATATGGGAAACAGTAAAGTCCCCAAATCGCGTCCCCATATACCGGGCGGCGCGGCGAGCGGCGCGGCCGCCTATCAGCGGGTGCTACAAGGGGTTATTGAAGACCCGGAAGACCGGCGGCAGGCGGAGAAAGCCCCCCCGCGCCCGGTTCCGCGGAAAGGCGCGCCCTCCGCCGCCCCGGAAGAGCCGCCCGCTCCGGCCCCGCGTGAGGGGCTTCTCAAGACCGGGAAAGATCAGGCTCCCCCCCCGGCAGCGCCCGCAACAGCCGGTGGGGACTCCAAAATCAGGCGGACGGCCAAATTCCTTATCCTCATCGGCGGGGAAAAGGCCGCGCAGATTCTCGCCCATCTGGACACTGAGCAGGTGGAGGCCATTTCCCGGGAGATCGCCTCCATCCGGGGAATCACCGCCGAAGAAGGGGAGCGGGTCCTTGAGGAATTCCGTTCCCTCCTTTCCATGTCCTACGGGTATTCGGGCTATGCGGCGGGGGGCCTTGAAACCTGCCGGAAGCTCCTCTATGCGGCCTTCGGCCCGGAAAAAGGCGAAAGCCTGCTCAATAAAACAGTTCCCGCCTCCCGGGAAGACCTTTTTGCTTTTCTGGAGGATTTCTCCCCCGAACAGCTTGCCCTGCTCCTCAAGGATGAAAGCCCCGCGGCGGCGGCGCTGATCCTTTCCCGGCTTTCGTCAAAAACGTCCGCCGCCGTGCTGGCTAATACGCCGGGGGAACGGAAACTCGACATCGTCCGGCGGATCGCCCGCCAGGGCCAGGTCTCCCCGGAGGTACTGGAGCGGGTCGCCGCCGCCGTAAAGGAAAAGGCCCGCCATATCGGCCGCTCCGATACGGAGACCGTGGAAGTTGACGGGATGAACGCCCTGACGGCGATCCTGAAACATGCGGACTATGCCTTTGGCGATCAGATCCTCCAGGACCTGGAACACGCCGATCCCGGCCTGGGCCGGGACCTCAAGGAGCGGCTTTATACCCTGGACGATGTGATCAAGGCCGATGACCGGCCCCTGCGGGAAAAACTGGCGGCCATGCCGGACCGGGACATCGCCCTCCTCCTCAAAGGCCGGGCGCCGGAATTTACCGAAAAGATCCTCGCCAATGTATCCGCCCGGCGGCGGGCCCAGATACGGGAGGAAGGAGAGATTTTGGGCGCGGTTTCCCGGCGGGACTGCGATACGGCGGCGGGGGATTTTCTTGCCTGGTTCAGGCAGTCCCGGGAAGAAGGCCGCATTTTATTGGTTTCTGATGAGGATGTGATTATATGAAGACAACACTGCGGAAAGGACAGATCACGGACAGCGGATTCGAGATTCTCGATGTGGTCGAACTGGCGGAACTGGGAGCCGGCGACAGCCTGCCCGCTTCCGGCGTCTGGGCCCGGCATCAAAAAAGCGGCGTCCAGGTATTTCATGTATACAACGATGACCCGGAGAATCTTTTTTCCTTTGCCTTTGCCACCGCCCCGGAGGACAATACCGGAGCCCCCCATATTCTGGAACATTCAGTCCTCTGCGGTTCCGAGCGGTATCCCCTGAAAGACGCCTTTCTGATTCTGGCCCAGGGAAGCCTCCAGACCTTCCTCAACGCCTGGACCTTTCCCGATAAAACCGTCTACCCCGCCAGTTCCGTAAATGAACACGACTATTTCAATCTGATGTCGGTGTACGGCGACGCGGTGTTCCGGCCCCTCCTTTCGGAATGGACATTTTTACAGGAAGGACACCGCCTGTTTTTTTCCCCCGGCGAAGAAACCCATAAATCCGGCGGATTGTCCATTACCGGCGTAGTCTATAACGAGATGCGGGGGGCCTACTCCTCCCAGGACGCCTACTCGGGCCTCTGGTCGGTAAAAGCCGTACTGCCCGGAACCCCCTACGCCTTTGAATCCGGCGGCGACCCGGAACACATCCCCGAATTAAGCTGGGAGGGCCTGCGGGAATTTCACCGGAAACGGTATGCCCCGGCCAACTGCCGGATCTTCCTGGCGGGAAATATCCCCACGGAAACCCAGCTTGCCTTTCTGGACCGGCAGTTTTTTTCGTCCCGGGAACCAGGCGCCGCGGCTCCCCCCATCCCCAAAGCGGCCCGGTGGACGGAACCCCAAAATTTCCGCGTTCCCTGCCCCGCGGGGGGGGAGCAGAAATCCACCGTGTTCCTTTCCTGGCTCTGCGGCGACGCGGCGGATACCGTGGAAACCCTCGCCCTGGCCGCCCTGGCGGAAACCCTGCTGGGCCATGACGGCTCCCCCCTGACCAGGGCGCTCATTGAGTCCGGTCTGGGAGAAGACCTGGCGCCGGTTTCGGGCCTGGAAGGCGAAATCCGGGAAACTCTCTTTGCCCTGGGACTCCGGGGAGTGGATACCGCCGGAGCCGGGCCGGACAGCGCCGCCGCCCGGCACATACAAGACCTCATCCTGGGAGAACTGGAACGGCTTGTCCGGGAGGGCATCCCCCCGGAAGAAATTGAGGCGGCCCTCCTCTCAATGGAATTCTCCCACCGGGAAATCCGGCGTTCCGGGGGGCCCTTTTCCCTGGTGTGGATGCGGCGCTCCCTCCGGGGCTGGATCCACGGCGCGGCCCCCTGGGAAAGCCTCCTCTTTGTGCCGCCCTTTACCCAGGTAAAGGAACGGCTCGCCGCGGACCCCCGGTACTTTGAATCCCTGATCCGGACCTATTTGCTCGATAACCCCCACCGCGCCCTGGTAGCGGTAGAGCCGGAACCGGGCTTTCTGGAGAAACAGGAAGCCGCGCTGGCCCGGTCGCTCCGGGAAAAAGAAACGGCCTTCAGCGAAGAAGAACGCCGGGCCGTGCGGGAAAAAAACGCCGCCCTGGAACAGTTCCAGTCCGACGGGGACAGCCCCGAAGCCCTGGCCACAATTCCCCACCTTTCCCGGCGGGACCTTTCCCCGGAGATCGAAATCATCCCCCGGAACCTGGAAGCCGCTGGAGGCGCGCCGGTTCTGACCCACGACCTTTTCACCAACGGCATAATCTATGCGGATATCGCCTTCCCGCTGGACATATTCCCCCCCGAAGACTACCCCTGGCTGCCCTTCTTCTCCCGGGCCGTCGTTTCCGTGGGCCTCCCCGGCAAAGACTACGCCGAAGTATCCGGCCTTCTCGCCCGGACCGCCGGAGGGTTCCACGCCATACTGCAAAGCGGCTCATCCGCCCCCGGCGCGGCCCGGACCATCCCCACCCCCGCGGGAATCTTCGATCTGGCGGGCCGGGACTGGCTCTGTTACCGCCTCAAGGCCCTGGACGAAAAATTCGACGCCGCCCTGGACCTGGCCCGGCAGCTCATCACCGAAGCGGATTTTTCCGATCAGCGCCGCGTCCGGGACCTGGTAGTGGAAATGAAAAACGAGGCCGATTCAAGCCTCGCCCCTCTGGGCCACCACTACGCCTCCGGCCGCTCCAGCCGCGGGTTTTCCCGGACCCGGATGGTAGACGAAGTATGGAACGGCCTGGGGCAGATCAACTTTGCCCACTGGCTGGCCGAGACCGATACGGCGGAAATTTGCTGGAAACTCACCGCCCTCCGGGACGCCGCCGCCGGGGCCGGCATCGTCGCCAACCTCACCGGATCCGCCGCCGCCCTCAAACCGGCCCTCGCCGCACTGGGCCGGGGAAACTTCGGCCCCCCCCGGCCCCGGAACCCCCGTACCACAGAAGGATCCGCCTTTGCCCCCCTGCTGGACCATGTCCCCGGCCAGGCCGCCGGCCCGCAGCCCGAAACCCCGGCTCCCGGCAAAGCCGAAGTCTACGCATCCCCCTCCCTCCAGGTAGGCTTCGCCGCCCAAACCCTTGCCGCGGCCCCCTACGACACCCCCGCCCAGGCCGCGGAAATCGTGCTGGCCCACCTGCTCTCCACCGGGGCCCTCTGGGAAGACATCCGCATGAAAGGCGGAGCCTACGGCGCCTTTGCCCAGCCGGATCACCTGGAAGGATGTTTCTCCTTTTCCACCTACCGGGACCCCAACCCCCTCCGCTCCCTGGGCAGTTTCAGCGGCATCACGGGAAGCGGCGGAGAAGCGGGAAAGGCCGGGAAGATCAAATTTTCGGACGATGAAGTGGAAAAGGCGATCATCGGCTGTTACGGCCGGGAAACCCGCCCCCGAACCGCGGCGGAAAAAGGCACGGCGGATTTTTCCCGCTTCCTCTACCGCATTGAAGATGTCCACCGGAGCCGGAAACTGGAACGGCTTATCGCCGTGGAAGAGAGGCAGGTTTCCGCCGCCCTGGACAGTCTCGCCTCCCGGACCGCCGCCCCCCCGGTCATTGTAGCCGGCACGGCGGCCGCGGAAAAAGCCGCCGCCAAGCTGGGGGCCGAACTGAAGGTATTGCCGGTATAACGGTTAAAAGGCACGATTGGGTATTAAACCCTCGCCGCGAATGAACGGATGGGATTTTTTACCAAACGGAAAAGGCCGTGAACGAATTCGACTTTGAGGATAGCTCTATTTTTTCTCCCGCATCATCTCATGTTCCTGCCTGACTTCCCGGATTAGGTCTTTGATTTTCCAGTTCAGGTTCGTGGGGGTGGAGGACGCGAAGGCGATGAGCCCCGGATCAACTCCCGCCGTCCGGGCGGCTTCTTTTACCGCCTTTATTAAATCAAAAAGAATCTTGCCGGAAAAACCGTGGAAAAAAACAACAGGCTCCATATTACCCTCCTCTGTATAAGCTAAGTATAATCCATTACCGCGCCGCATGCCGGTTCATTCGCGGTGGGGGCTGATACCCAAGAACCCGCCTTCCGGCGGGGGAGCTTCAGCTCTCCCGCGTTAGCGGGTTCCTGGGAGGTTCATTTTGAAATCGCCTCATCTTATGGGGACAAAAAAAGCTGTCCGGGATTAGCTTCCCGGACAGCCTGGTTGAGACTTGTAAACCGCCGAACAGCGTATTAGAACTGCCGAACCGCGCGGACGAGATGTGCAACGGTCTTCGACACGACCACGGCCCCGCCGCTGGACGCGCCAAGATTTAGGGTCAGCGCTCTTTTCCCTTTTTGGGAACCAAAAATTGATTCCTCCGTTGAAGACCAATATGGCTTATTCTGTACCGATGCCTTGAATTTTGTGTTTGCTTGCAGCTTCGATCGAATCTCCTCCAGTTCTTTCCTGCTGGGTAAATACCAGCCCCCTACTCCATTGGACTTATACGCGGCGGCCTCCGTGGCGGCCGGGAAGGTCCCCGCGGCGTCGTTAAACCTTGACATGTTTTCCTTCCCTCTCCCAAGCTCATCGAGTGTGGACACAGGAGTGGTGGCGGTACTCCATATCTTCGCTGAAATATCCGTTGGCGCACATTCAAGATACTGCCAGGGACTGCTTCTATTCGGGTTTTTGTAAAATATCCATCCGCCGCCGGGGCCCGGGTCTCCTACCGCCAGCTCTTCGAAGGCTGCGGAGACTGTTATATCGGAAGCGGGCATGGTAAAGGTTCTGGACGTTTTGTCTATAAGGACAGTCCTTGACCCGACGGTGTATTGCAGGTTTTTCAGCTTGTAATATTTTTCCGGATTTGCCTCTATGGTTACGATCCCGCCTTCCGGGGCGTATTCGTTTAACCGGTTCTGGTATTTTGGATCGATTCTTCCGTAAGTGCTGTGCTGGACAGTGATTTTGTACGCCAGGTTAACCGTTGCGGTACTGGAATTCTCACCGTCGAAGTATGATGTGGCCTTTATCGTCCAGGATTTATTTGTCTCGTT
>JAISAN010000263.1 GCA_031266635.1 Treponema sp.
GCCGGAGCGCTCTACTCCGCCACCACCGTGCTTCCCCTGTACGCCGGTTAAACGCCGATTGACCCCCCGCTGCCGTTTACACGGTATCAATGAACGCCCCGGAGAACCGCCCCAGCATCTCCCCCAGCTCCCGCAAATCCCGGATCTTCGGATACCGGTAATCAGGCCAGGCGTCATATTCATCCAGCAGCACGCCTTGTCCCCCCAGGGCCCGGCAGCCTTCCACATAGGCGGGGGTATCGTCAATAAAAAGCGTCTCTCCGGGGCTTGCGCCCATGCCGTCAAAGGCCCGGAAAAAGGCTTCGGGATGGGGTTTCCCCTTGAGATCATTGCCCCGGATATCAAAAATATGGGTAAAAATACCGGAAAGGCCCAGCTTGCCGATGATCCGGTCCGCGTGTTCACGGGGCGAATTGGTCAGAATCGCCTTGGCCTGGGAGAGGCTTTCCAGAAAAGCCCGGAGCGCCGGGTCGGGCGGGAGGGCGTCCGCCTCATCCTCAGGGTGGACAAGGGCAAAATAGGCCTCAATATCGGTAAAACCCCGCTCGGCGTTGAGCCATTCCAGGGTAGTGCCGTAATCATGGAGCCGTTCCGCCCGCTGCCGCCAGGCTTCCTCCGGGGAAACTCCCAGGTATGCGGCCAGAAAATCCCGAATCCGGCGGTGGACATTGTCTTCCAGGCCGTACCGGGCGGAATACAGCGTGTTATCCAGATCAAAAAGGATATATTGAATCATAATTTATCCCATAGTATCGTTTATTTATGGACCTTTCTATCATTGGATATGACCCTGCCGGCGCCTGGCAGAAAAAGGCGGATACCCTGGATGAACTGCTTTCACACCGGAATTCAGCGGGGATTACCTGGATAAACGCGGAGTGCCTGGATCAGCCCCAGCTCATTCATTCCCTGGCGGAACGGTATCATATCCACCCCCTTACGGTGGAGGACATCCTCGACACCGAACAGCGTCCCAAGGTTGAGGAATTTGACGATTACCTTTTTATCACCCTGAAAGCGGTCAACCCCTCTACGAGCCTTGAGTTTGAGCATATCAGCATAGCGCTGACTGGCGACACGGTGATCACCTTTCAGGAAAAGCAGGGAGACTGTTTTGACGGGATCAGGAAGCGAATCCTCAACAATGCGGGGCGGATTCGGCGGATGGGCGCGGATTATCTTGCCTACCTGCTGATTGACGCGGTGGTGGATAAATATTTTGCCGTTTTGGAAGGCCTGGGAGCGGGGATTGAGGATTTTGAAGACCGGGCGGTTGATGAAAACGATGAAACCCTGATCCGGGATATTCAGAAAATCAAACAGGACCTGCTCCGGGTGCGGCGGGTGATTTGGCCCCTCCGGGAAAGTCTTTCCATGCTGATACACCTTGATTCACCCCGGATTAGCGATGGCCTGGAACCCTTCCTTACCGACGTGTATGATCATGTGATCCAGGCCGCCGAAACGGTGGAAAGCTACCGGGAACTGATAGCGGGGGTAATGGAGATAAACCTTTCGGCGGTTTCCAACCGGATGAACAAGGTGATGAAGGTTTTAACGATCATTTCCACCATATTTATCCCCCTTACCTTTATCGCCGGGGTTTACGGCATGAATTTTCGTTTTATGCCGGAACTGGAGGTACCCTGGGCCTATCCCCTTAGCCTGGGGGTCATGGCCCTTGTGGCCCTGGGGATGCTGATATACTTTAAGCGGCGGCACTGGATGTAGCCATGCCCCTGCTTCCCGCTACCGATGAAAATATAGAAACCGCCGCGGCTGTTCTCGCCGCCGGGGGGCTGGTGGCCTTTCCTACCGAAACGGTCTACGGCCTGGGGGGGGACGCTTTTAATCCCCGCTCCCTGGCAAAAATTTTCGAGGTCAAAAACCGTCCCCGTTTTGATCCCCTGATCATTCATATCGCCCTTCCCGGGGCCCTGGAAGAAGCGGCGGATCTTTCCCTCTTAAGCGGGGAGGTCCGGGAAAAGGTCCGCCTCTTGATCAGCCGTTTCTGGCCGGGCCCCCTGACCCTCATTCTTCCCAAAAACCCGAAGCTCCCCGGCCTGGCCACCAGCGGTCTTTCCACCGCGGCGGTCCGTCTTCCCGATCATCCCGCGGCCCAAAAGCTAATCCGCCTGTCCGGAACCGCGGTGGCGGCCCCCAGCGCCAACCCCTTCGGGTATTTAAGCCCCACCAGGGCGGAGCATGTGGCCGGGCTTTTGGGGGACCGCATCGACCTTATTCTCGACGGCGGCCCCTGCCGGGTGGGACTGGAATCCACGGTGCTGGATATGAGCGGCGCCCTTCCCCGGCTCCTCCGGCCCGGCGGCGTTCCCCTGGCGGAGATCGAAGCCCTGATAGGCCCCGCTTCTGCCCCCGCGGGCCCCTCCGCCGGTGCGCCGCCGAATCCCCGTTCGCCGGGCCAGCTGGGCAGCCATTACGCCCCCCGGACCGGCCTTACCGTGCTTTCCCCGGCGGAAATGGCCGTCCTTCCCTATGACCCGGCGGGGGCCTATCTTTTTTTTGACCCCTCCTCCCGGGACCAATGGCTCGCCGGGCCGGGCCGGAAAGCAGTGCCCGACGGTGGGAAAATCGGGGCGCTTTTGGATGCCGGAACGGAAAAAAACCGCGAATTCCGGGTCCGAATCCTGTCGGAAACCGGGGATCTGACCCAGGCGGCGGCCAATTTGTTCGACATTCTCCATGAAATGGACGATTTGGGCCTTTCCCGTATTTACGCGGAACAGGTTCGGGAAGAAGGACTGGGGCCGGCCATCAATGACCGGCTTTTTCGGGCCGCCGAAAAAAAACAAGCGCCGTAAAATTCTTGTATAAATTATAATATTCTTCTAGTGGTAAACTGTATTTCGTTATTAAACTAAACGTAGTGCACCAGACTTCCCGGGAAGTACCAAAAGTCAGTTCAAAATCCGGTGAGCGCAACACTCCGGTTCGGAAGAACTAAGTTTTGGAAAATGGAGAAATTTATTTCTCCCGGTTGAGGAAATTTCAAAATCCGGTAGCCCACAGGGACTATAATTTTGAAACCCCAAACTTAAAAAATTGGTTCATTAAAGGTTTTCTCAAACTTCAGTTTTTGGGAAAACGGTTTTAAAAATTTATACAGGAGTTTACTATGGAAAAAAGTAACGCGGTTGAATGGGATGACCGGTATACGGTGGGCGTTCAGATGATTGATGAACAGCACAAAGAACTTTTTAGCATGATAAATAATTTTTATCCGGGTTGTCTCAAAGAGGGGGAAAAGGCAAACATCCACTTTAAGTTGATGGTTTATGGGTTTATTAATTATATTAAGTACCATTTTGATACGGAGGAGCAGTTTCTGGAACGGCTCAAGTATCCCGACAGTATGGCCCATAAACGGCAGCATGATGAATTTATCCGGGTCATTCTCGAAAAGATGGAAAAAGTTGAACTGGGCCAGCCGGTTTCCTTCAAAAACTTCACCCGGTATATCAGAGATTGGCTGGTAACCCATATTACCCTTATTGATAAGAAATACGCCACATACATTCATTTTATTAACGGCCAGATAAAAACCGCTGACAAAAGCCTGCCGCCGGTTGTTCACAAAATCGGACCGCTCCATTTCTCCGAATCCGCGGAAATCCCCTCGGAGATGTTTTTCGGCTAGTAATTTCCCCCGGGTCCGGGCGGTATCGGCCAGAAGGCTGTCCCCCGGGTCCGGTTTTTTCTGTTTTCCCGCCGGCAGAGCCCCCAGTATATTTATCCGGTCTCTTTTCGGTTCTGGAATAGGTAAATTGAGAATTGCTGCGGTATAAACCACTTGACCAAGTTTATCAAACTTGTTATCTTACCAGAACCGGATAAAATGCCCGGCTTGCCCTTGTAGCTCAGTTGGCAGAGCATATCCATGGTAAGGATAAGGTCAACAGTTCGATTCTGTTCGAGGGCTGGGGAATTTTACAGGTACAATTCTATTTGAATGAATCTTTTTCAAAACTCCGGGTTTTGGAACAGTTTTTTGGTTGAATTTGCCTGAATTTGGACCAGAAGAGGTAGAATATGGCGAGCAAAAAGACCGCGGTGGAACTGGTAGCCCTGCAATGTAGTGAATGTAAGCGGAAAAACTATACCACCAAAAAAAACCGGCGGAATACCCAGGAAAAACTTGAATTCAACAAGTATTGTCCCTTCGACCGGAAGCACACCTTGCACAAGGAAGCCAAGATTAAATAGGTTTTTAGGCCAGTAGCTCTAATGGTAGAGCGCCGGTCTCCAAAACCGGATGTTGTGGGTTCGAGTCCTACCTGGCCTGGGAAAAATGCCCGGCGGTCATGGACAGGAAGTCCGAGACCGGAGGGGAGTCCTACCTCCTGGATGCCGCGAAAGCGGCGTCGAAAGGGAAGAAATGCCCGCATAAGCGGGCCAAATAGGCCAGCAGGGTTTGAATCCTGGCTGTGGACCTTGTAAAGAGGATGGTATGAATAAATTAGTTCAATTTATCAAGGAATCCTATGCGGAACTCCGAAAGGTCATTTGGCCCAGCAGGGAAGACGTAGTCAGTTCTGTTAAGGTGGTTATTATTTCTACTATAATAATAGCGGCGGTTTTGGGATTGGTCGATGTGTTGCTTCTCTTCGGTATACGGGCTATATTCTAAGGATAAAAAGGAAAAACATGGCTACCGGCTGGTATGTCCTGCATACCTATTCAGGATATGAAAATAGAATAGAGAAAATTATCCGCATAATGATTGAAGGGAGAGATCTTAACAAGGATATCGTGCGGGATATAAAAGTGCCTTCCGAGGAAGTGGTAGAGGTTCGGGATGGCAAAAAACGGACCCAGGTTCGGAAATTTCTCCCCGGTTATATACTGGTGGAGATGGACCTCCCCGATTTGGACTGGAAGGCGACGTGCGCCAAGATAAAAAAAATTCCGGGGGTAACAGGTTTTGTCGGAACTCCCGCGGATAAAAAGCCCCAGCCCCTCACCGGGGACGAGGCCCGGTCTATTCTGCAAAAATCCGGGGAAATTAAGGGCGAGCGGCCGGCCCGGGCCCGGCAGAGTTTCTCCGCTGGGGAACAGGTCAAGATTATTGACGGGCCCTTTGAATCATTTACCGGGACCATCGAAGAGGTTAACCAGGAGAAAAACAAGCTCCGGGTGATGGTCGGTATATTTGGACGTAATGCTCCTGTAGAAGTTGATCTGCTACAGGTGGAGAAGTTGTAAAGTAGGAGAGGGGTATCCCCTCGCTAGTCCGGCGCGGGCCGGATACACTACGAAGGAGTATATATGGCAAAAAAGAAAATTGCCGCGTTAATCAAGCTCCAGTGCCCTGCGGGAAAGGCCACGCCGGCCCCTCCGGTTGGACCTGCTCTGGGGCCCCACGGGGTCAGCGCCCCCCAGTTTGTTCAGCAGTTTAATGACCGGACAAAAACCATGGAACCGGGCCTTACTATTCCGGTGGTAATCACTGTATATGCGGATAAGTCCTTTACCTTTATCCTTAAAACGCCCCCGGCTTCGGTACTGATTAAGAAAGCCATTGGCCTTGAGAAGGGATCGCCGGAATCCCATAAGACCAAGGTGGGCAAGATCCCCCAGGCCAAGCTTGAGGAAATCGCCAAATTGAAAATGGCGGACCTTTCCGCCAACGATATTGCGGGCGCCGTAAAGATAATTGCCGGGACCGCCCGGTCTATGGGTGTGGAGGTAGAAAAATGAGCCACGGCAAAAAATACCTCGAAAACCTGAAAAAGTACGACCCCGCCATTTTTTATGATCTAACCGAGGCTCTGGGTTTGGTAAAAGTTATGGCCTATGCCAAATTTGATGAAACCGTTGATCTTTCGGTCAAGGTAAACCTGAAAAAAAGCCAGTCTGTCCGGGATACCGTGGTTTTACCCAATCAATTCCGGGGTGAGAAAAAGATCCTTGTTTTCTGCAAGGCGGAAAAAGAAAAGGAAGCCCAGGATGCCGGGGCCGCCTGGGTAGGCGCCGAAGACCTTATCGAAAAAGTCAAGGGCGGCTGGATGGATTTTGACGTGGCGGTAGCGACCCCGGATATGATGAAGGATGTCGGGAAGCTTGGTATGGTTCTGGGCCGCAAGGGGCTTATGCCCAACCCCAAGACTGGTACGGTTACTTTTGATCTTAAAGGGGCCATCGCGGAACTGAAAAAAGGCCGCATGGAATTCCGGGCGGATAAAACCGGGGTAGTTCATCTCGCGGTGGGCAAGATTTCTATGGAGCCGGAAAAAATCGCCGAAAATGTCAAGGCGGTGGTTTCGGAGATTAAACGGAAGCGGCCTGTCGACGCTAAAGGTGAATTTATCCGGACCGTTTCAGTGGCTTCTACAATGGGGCCCGGCGTATGGGTGTCCATAAAGGACGAGGATTGAAAAAACCTGCGGTTTTTTCAATTGGGGAGTTTGCGGGGCAAACTCCATGATTCCAAGCTCCATGATATAGAAGGAGAATATCAATATGGCAATTGTGGCGAAAAAAATACAGGACAGCAAAACAAAGGCAATAACGGAACTCAAGGACATTTTCAAAACGTCAAGGGATTTTATTTTTACCGATTACCGGGGGCTTACGGTGGAGCAGAGTACCGCCCTGCGGAAACTTCTTCGGGCCAGGGAAGCCCGGTACAAAGTGGTAAAAAACAACTTTGCCCGGATTGCCTTTGAGGAGCTTGCCGCCCCGGATGTGTCGGCTTATCTGACCGGTCCCACGGCAATAACCATTGTCCCCAAAGATTCCAACGAAGTGGCGAAGATCCTTTTCGATTTTTCGAAAGAAGCCCCGGCCCTGAAAATCAAGGGCGCCCTGGTGGGCGATTCTATTTATAACCTCGCCCAGACCGAAGCCTTCTCCAAACTGCCCGGCAGGCTGGAGCTGATCGCCATGCTTATGTCGGTGATGAATGGCCCGGCCCGGAATCTGGCGGCGGCCCTCAACGATATTCCCTCCCGGCTGGTCAGAACCCTTAAAGCCGTGGCGGACAAAAAAGCCGAAGACGCCGCCGGGGGAGCCGCGTAACACGGAGGCCTGGAGGGAAAGCCTTATGGGAACTTCTAAAAACTTCAGTTTTTGGGAGTTTTCTTACCCTTGAGGCTGTTTCAAAACTTCAGTTTTTGGAACAACCTCCCTCTTTTCAAAATTGGCTCGGATGGTTCCAAGAACTGAAGCTTTGGAATCGTTTTAGGTGGAAAAAACCGCCAGGCTTCGGCGGGACCGGGTTAGGGAACCGGGTTCCGAAGCTGCCGTTCCTGCCGGTTTATATATACGGGGTTTTGGGACATGGTTCCGTCGCCCCGGCGTCTTTTTGACGCGGCCGGCCCGTATGGGCCCGGTAAGTTACGGGTTAACTTATGTTAACGATATTGAGGAGAAGATAATATGGCAGCCCTTACTACAGATCAGATTCTTGAGGCGATTTCATCCATGACCGTTCTGGAAGTGTCGGAACTGGTAAAAGCGATGGAAGAAAAATTCGGCGTTTCCGCCGCCGCTCCTGTGGCGGTAGCGGTAGCCGGCGGCGCGCCCGCGGGCGGAGCCGCCGCGGAAGCCGCGGAGGAAAAAACCGAATTCACTGTTATTCTGAAAGCATTTGACGATTCCAAGAAAATTGCGGTTATCAAAGAAGTCCGGGCCGTTACCGGCCTTGGCCTGAAAGAGGCCAAAGACCTTGTTGAGGGGGCGCCCAAACCCCTGAAAGAAAATGTCTCCAAGGACGAAGCCGCGAAAATCAAGGAGCAGGTTACTGCTGCCGGCGGTACTGTTGAGGTACAGTAAAACGGCTGTTTTCCCCTGTCCTGCCGGCTGGCCGCCGGGGGACAGGGTGCTTTCCGGAATGAAGATACCGGAGCGCGGATTGTGATGATGACGGAAAATTATTTTTCTCTTGAACAATACGGGGAGGTTCCGGTTTTTGTCGGGGCCTTTTGGCATTTGAGGTTGTTCCAAAACCCGGTTGGTGCAGACCAAAGGTCTGATGGAACAACCTCATTTAAAAACAAGGCCCGGTGGTCCGGGCAGTCTTAAACGCAGGGGGAAGTAATGGTAAAAGGAAAAACAACCACGAAGCGGACTTATATTGGCAAAGATATTCAGGATGTAATGGAGCTGCCCGATCTCATTGATATTCAGCTCCGTTCCTATGAACGTTTCCTGCAGCGGGAAAAACTCCGAACCGGAGACAGGCCTGATCTCCAGGGAATTGAAGAAGTATTCCGCCAGACTTTTCCCATTGAAAGCCCCAACGGCGATATGGTTCTTGAATATGAGTATTACACGCTGGATGAGGGAAATATCAAATTTTCCGAACAGGACTGCAAGCAGAAGGGGCTTAGCTATGCGGTGTCCCTTAAAGCCCGGATCAACCTGATCTTCAAACAAACCGGCGAGATCCGTCAGAAAGATATTTACATGGGCGACATTCCCATTATGACCGAGCGGGGAACCTTTATCATCAACGGCGCCGAGCGGGTGGTGGTTTCCCAGATTCACCGTTCTCCGGGGGTCATTTTCAGCCATGAAAAAGGTATTTTTTCCTCCCGGATCATCCCATACCGGGGGTCCTGGCTGGAATTTGAAATTGACCAGAAACGGGAATTGATTTACGCCAAGATTGACCGGAAAAAACGGATCCTGGGAACTATCTTCCTCCGGGCCCTGGGGTATGAAAGCCGGGAGGATATTATCCGGGTGTTTTATACCACCGAAACCCTGAAAGTGAAGGATGACCGGGATACCCGGGAAAAATTCTCCGGCAAAGTGCTTGCCTCCACGGTGTGGCTCAACGATGAGACCGTCCCGGCGGACAGCCGGAAAAAACTCTACCGGGCGGGGGAAAAGCTCCATCCCCACAATGTGGACGAGCTTTTGGCCAACGGAGTTAAATCCGTGGAAGTCATAAATTTCGAGGGCGAAGATTCCCTCAATTCCCCCATGCTCCTCAACTGTTTTGAGCGGGAGGAGATTAAATTCGTGAAGGAAGACCCCAACCGGGACGAGCCCTCCCGGGACGAGGCCCTTTCGGCGGTTTATACGGTGCTGATGCCCGGAGAGTCCATCACGGTGGACAATGCGGAAAAGGACCTTTTGGGGATGTTCTTCACCAGCCGGCGTTACGACCTGGGAAGGGTAGGGCGTTATAAACTGAATAAAAAATTCGATTTCAAGCCCCCGATAGAGGACTTTACCCTTACCAGGCAGGATATTGTGGCCACCATGAAATTCCTCATCAAGGTCTATGTGGGGGATGAAAATATCGACGATATTGATCACCTGGGGAACCGGCGGGTCCGGTCCGTGGGGGAGCTTATGGCAAACGCCATGAAAGTCGCGTTCAGCCGGATGGAACGGATCGCCAAGGAGCGGATGAGCCTCAAGGAAACGGATACTACCAAGCCCCAGGAGCTGATTTCGATTAAACCGGTAGTGGCGGCGATCAAGGAATTTTTCGGGTCCAGCCAACTTTCCCAGTTTATGGATCAGGTGAATCCTCTGGCGGAACTGACCCACAAGCGCCGGCTCAATGCCCTGGGGCCCGGCGGTCTTTCCCGGGACCGGGCGGGTTTTGAGGTCCGGGATGTTCACTACACCCATTACGGCAGAATGTGCCCCATTGAAACCCCTGAAGGGCCGAATATCGGCCTCATCGTGTCCCTGGCGAATTATACCAGGGTGAACGAATACGGATTTCTCGAAACTCCCTACCGCCGGGTCAACAAGGGGGTAGTGAGCCGGGACATTGAGTACCTTTCCGCTATGGATGAAGATCGTTATTATATCGCCCAGGCTTCGGCGAAGATCAACCGCAATGGTTCTTTTGCGGATGAACAGATTTCCTGTCGCCGCCAGGGGGACTATACCACCAGGGGCCCTGAGGACATTCAGTATATGGATGTATCGCCCAAGCAGATTATTTCGGTATCCGCTTCCCTGATCCCCTTCCTGGAACACGATGACGCAAACCGGGCCCTCATGGGTTCCAATATGCAGCGCCAGGCAGTGCCCCTGGTGTTTCCCGAATCTCCCCGGGTTGGTACGGGAATGGAGGGGAAATGCGCCTACGATTCGGGGGTGCTGGTCAAGGCCCGGCGGAACGGTACGGTAAGCCGTGTTACTTCCCATGAAATCGTAGTCAAACCGGAGGCCGGTTCAAAGGCGGGTAAACCCATCGCGGAAACCAACGCCGAGGGGCTGGATGTATACCGGCTGGTGAAATTCCAGCGGACCAACCAGGATACTTGCTACAATCAGCGGCCCATTGTCAAAATCGGCGACAAGATTACCGCCGGGCAGGTTATCGCCGACGGGCCCGCCACCCAGAACGGGGAGCTGGCCCTGGGCCGGAACATCCTCGTGGGTTTTATGCCCTGGAACGGCTATAACTACGAAGACTCGATCCTCATCTCCGAGCGGGTGGTAAAGGATGATATGTTTACTTCGATCCACATCAAGGAATTTATCACCGAAGTCCGGGAGACCAAGCTGGGGCCGGAAAATATCACCCGCGATATTCCCAATACTTCGGAAAAAAGCCTGGACAATCTGGACAGCGAGGGAATTATCCGGGAGGGCGCCAATGTCCGGGCGGGGGATATTCTGGTAGGAAAGGTAACTCCCAAGAGTGAAACCGAGACCACCCCGGAGTTCAAGCTCCTCAACTCCATCTTCGGTGAAAAGGCCAAGGAAGTTCGGGATTCAAGCCTCCGGGTGCCCCACGGCATTGAAGGGACGGTCATCGGTATTCAGCGGCTGAAACGGAACGAAGGGGACGATTTGAACCCCGGCGTAGACGAGGTGGTCAAAGTCCTTATCGCCACCAAACGAAAGCTCCGGGAAGGGGACAAAATGGCGGGCCGTCACGGCAACAAGGGCGTTGTGGCTCGGATTCTTCCCGAAGAAGATATGCCCTATATGGAAGACGGCACTCCCCTTGATCTCTGCCTGACCCCCCTGGGAGTTCCCTCCCGGATGAATATCGGCCAGCTGCTGGAAACCGAGCTGGGCTGGGCGGGTTCTACTCTGGACGAATGGTATTCCGCCCCGGTGTTTCAGTCCCCCTCCACAGAACAGATCGAGGAAAAACTCAAGGAGGCGGGGCTTCCGGTAACCAGCAAGACCATGCTTCGGGACGGCCGCACCGGGGAACGTTTTGTAAACCCCATCTTCTGCGGGGTAATCTATTTTCTCAAACTCCACCACCTGGTAGACGACAAAATGCACGCCCGTTCCACCGGCCCCTACTCCCTGGTAACCCAGCAGCCCCTGGGGGGCAAGGCCCAGTTCGGCGGCCAGCGGCTGGGGGAAATGGAAGTTTGGGCCCTGGAAGCCTATGGCGCGGCCAATACCTTGCAGGAACTTTTAACCATCAAGTCCGACGATATGACCGGCCGGTCCAAGATCTACGAAGCCATTGTGAAGGGGGAACCCTCCACCACCGCGGGGATTCCTGAATCCTTCAACGTGCTGATGCAGGAACTTCGGGGTCTGGCGCTGGA
>JAISAN010000089.1 GCA_031266635.1 Treponema sp.
TGCTACTGTTGAAGCATTAACCAAAGCCCGGTATTATTACGGATATGGATATCATCACCCTGGGTAATGACATGCTCCGGCAGAAAGCGGAACCGGTTAAAACATTCAATCCCCAACTGGCAAAAACAGCGGAAGAGATGATCCGCGTGCTACACGAAGGCAGGGGGGTCGGTCTTGCCGGTCCCCAGGTAGGAATATTACAACGAATTTTTGTCGTCCATGTTGAGGGGGACATCCCCCGGATCTTTGTGAATCCTTCAATTATAGAAACGTCTCAGGAAACAATAAAATACGAGGAGGGCTGCCTTTCCATTCCCGGCGCCTGGGCGGAGGTGATCCGTCCCAAAACGGTAAAGATTCAGGCCTGGAATGAACGGGGCCGCCCCTTTACCCTGGAGACCAGCGGCGTCCTTGCCAGGGTGATTCTCCATGAATACGATCATCTGGAAGGCGTCCTTTTTATCGACCGGCTTTCCGAACCGAAACGGAACCGGATCATCACAAAATTCGAAAAGGCGAGGCGGGCCTAGGCGGTGAAGGAACATCCGTCTTTCCAGCCAAAACCGCCGGGGTTTCAAAAATCTTCCCTGCGGATTTTTTTTGCCGGGAGCCCCTCCATCGCCGTACCCGCCCTGGAAGCCCTGCTTGAATTGGCGGATCTTCCGGATGACCGGGCCGCCGCGGAAGCATGCCGCTTTGAACTGGCGGGGGTACTGACCAATCCCGACAGCCCCCGGGGCCGGAGCGGAAAGCCGGAGCCCACCGCGGTTGGGGCCGCCGCGGCGCTGGCGGCGGAAAAAAATGCTAACCGGGGAAAACAAGCTTTGGCCATCATCAAGGCGCCGAAACTCGATGCCGCCGTCCGTTCCGCCGTCGCGGCCCTGGAGCCGGATCTGCTGGTGTCCTTTGCCTATGGCCGTATTTTCGGACCGAAATTTTTGGCCCTTTTTCCCCTGGGGGGGATTAATATCCATCCCAGCCTCCTCCCCAAATACCGGGGCGCCGCCCCCATTCCGGCGGCCATCCTCCACCGGGAGCGGGAAACGGGAATAAGCATTCAGCGGCTGGCGGCGGAAATGGACAGCGGGGATATTCTGGCCCGGAAAGTTCTGCCCCTGACCGGCCGGGAAACCACGGAGACCCTCAGTAAAACGGCCGCGGAAAAAACCGTTCCCCTTCTGATTGAGACGCTCAAGGATATTAGCCGGGGGACTGTCAGGGCGGAGCCTCAAAATCACGGGGAAGCGAGCTACTGTTCCATGCTTTCCCGAGACGAAGGCCGTATCGACTGGAACCAAACCGCGGTGGATATTGACGCCCGAATCCGGGCTTTTAATCCCTGGCCCCTCTGCTGGACAAAACAGGGGGATCAGCTTCTGTATATCCTGGCGGCCTCCCCCGGAATTTCCTGTCCCCCGGCGGGGGGGCGTTCTGAACCGGGGGACGTTTTGGGCATAGACAAACAAGAGGGGATATTGGTACAAACGGGAGACGGGGTTCTTGTTGTCAGCCGTCTGCAGTACGAGGCGAGAAAAGCCCTGGACTGGCGGGCTTTTTTGAACGGCGCCCGGGGATTTATGGAGTCCCGGCTCGGTTAAGGGGAACTATGGGTTTTATTAATTTTGATCTGGATGCTGTTGAAGGATATGTGGCCAATCATCTGCGGCTTTTTATTTCTATGGCCCTGGGGCTGCTGGTTTTTGTGGGCATTATCGCCGCGTCGATTTTTTTTATTGCCGTCCGGGGGGCGGAGCAGACGATGGTTCCCGATGTTCAGGGCAAGGGCTTAACCGAAGCCCTGCTTGAATTGCAGGTAAAGGAACTGTACCCCCGGATTCAACTCCGCTATTCCCAGTCGGCCCTTGACCGGGGCTTGATTCTGGAGCAGGACCCCCAGGGGGGAACTATCGTCAAGGCGGGACGCCGGATTCGTCTGGTGGTCAGTCAGGGTGTGGTGATCAACAGGGTAGGAAATTATATCGGCCGGAATATTGATGAAGTGCGGATGGATCTGCAAACCCTTTTTGCTTCCGGCGGGACCGGCGTCTCCGCGGCTTTGCCCTTGCTTTCCTTCAAGGAACCGCTTATGTATGAATATTCGCCGGAAGCGCCGGGCACCATCCTCCAGCAGCGTCCCGAAGCGGGAACGGATATTTCCGGCCCCATGACCCTGGAATTTGTAGTCAGCCGGGGGCCGGAAAACGCCAGGCTCACCGTACCGCAACTGATGGGACTTTCCGTTTCCGGCGCCCTGGAGCAGATTAGCCGTTCCGGGGTGGATTTTGTATTTTCCGTTCGGGCCCCCCGGAACCAGGAAAAGGGCGAAACCGTGGTTTATCAGGAGCCCCCCGGTGATACCGCCATTCCCGCCAATACTACGGTTGCGATTACCGTTACTTCTCCCCTGGATTTGAAAAGCGGCGAGGTGTTTCAGCTTTTTCGTCATACCCTGCCGAAAAATCCCTACCCCCAGCCGGTGCGGCTCGACGCTATCTTCGATTCCGGGGAACGGCGCAGTCTTATGATCGTAGAATATTCCGGCGGGGACTTTACCGTCCCCTATCGTCTTCCCGTGGGAACCGTACTGGTCCTTTCTATGCTGAACCGGGAGATGTTCCGGGAAACAGTGAGCCCCCCGGTGGAAGCCCTGTCGCTGGATCAGCTTTAGCGTCCCGGGGCTTCTGGATGCTATAGAGAAAGCGTTTTATCTTGTGGGTTGGCGTTTTTTCAAAGGGCTCGTCTTTGACTTCGATCCGGCTCAGGCGGGAAAAAGACGCCAGTTGCTGATTTACCTTTTTTTTCAGTTCCTCAAGCACTCCCCCGGCGGCGTTTATTATGGCCCGGGCTTTTTGGTTTAATACCACCAGGGCTACAATTTCTCCCTTTTCGCCGGGGCAGACCAGGGAGTCTTCCACCAGTCCCGATGCGTTGAGGAGGCTTTCAATTTCTTCGAGGTAGATATTTTCCCCCGAGGGGCCCAGCATCAGGGCCTTTAGCCGGCCCCGGATATAGAGAAAACCGTTTTTGTCCAGTTCCCCCAGATCGCCGGTTTTCAGCCAGCCATCGGCAGCAAAGACCGCCCTGGTTTCCTCCTCGTCCCGGTAATAGCCCATCATCACATTGGGCCCCCGGACCTGGATTTCCCCGTTGGCGAAACGGATTTCCATCCCCCGGAGAACCGAGCCTACGGAACCCTGGGGGAAACGGTACGGCACGGTTCCCGCCAGGAGGGGGGCGGTTTCGGTCAGGCCGTAGCCGGGGGCATAGGGGAATTTGATCTTCCGCAGAAAATCCTCCACGTCCGCTGCCAGGGGAGCGCCGCCAATGCCGAAAAAACGGATGGAACCGCCCAGGGCCGCCATGAGCCGCCGCCCCGCCGCCCTGAGCGCCAGGGGTCTGGTCAGGGGAAAACGGTAAAAGGGGCTCGCCGTCAGGGCCGGGGCAATGGTATGCCGGTAAATTTTTTCGATAAAAAGGGGAACCGTTACCATAGCGGTAGGCCGCAGGGCCTGGACGGCCGGCAGAAGTACCGCGGGTGAAGGCGGCTTATCCAGGTACGTGATGGAAGCGCCGTTCATAAGCGCCGTAATCAGCCCCAGGGTACATTCATAGGCATGGGCCAGGGGGAGTACGGAAAGAAGCCGGTCCCGGGGGTAGATCCTCATCATAGTCCGGGAAGCGCCGGCGCAGAAGAGCAGGTTCCGGTGGGAAAGCAGCACCCCCTTGCTTTTCCCCGCCGTACCGCTGGTATAAATAATGGAAGCCGGATCATACTCCTCCACGCAGGGCGCCATAAAGTCCTTTTCCCGCTCCAGGGAGATCTGTTTGGTGATACCGTGGATACAGACCGGGATACCCGGTTTTTCTCCGGCCTTTAAGGCGCCGGAAACCGGCCCATCCTCACAGCGGTCAATAAAAATCCGGGGGATCGCCGGGTCCAGGCCGGCGCATTTTTGGACGGTTTTTTCCGTAACGCAGAGGGCGGATATTTCCGCGTGATTTCCGATATTTTTGATCTGCTCATCCGAAAAATCCGTAAGAACCGGTACCGATATGGCGCCCCCCAGGGCAATCCCGAAATAGGCTATCGGCCACTCCGGGCGGTTTTCCGCCAAAATCATCACCCGGTCTCCCGCCTGTACCCCCAGGGTTCCCAGCAGCGACGCAAAAGCCAGGGAACGGTTCCCCCATTCCCGGTAACTGATCAGATCGTAAATTTTCCCGTCCCGGTATATCTGGAAGGCCCTTCTTTTTTTGTATAAGGCCGCCGCTTCGAGACACAGGCCGCCCAGAGTTTTCCCTTCAATAGGTTTCATATACCTGTTTCGACCAGCGGTTTTCTGAAAGGTTGCGGGCGGTATGCGGGAAAGCCCGCCTTGCTTCGGGGGCCGCGAAATTACGGTTTCAGCGGAAGCGGGCTCTCCGCCCCGCCGGGAAGCCGGTCTGTCCGCTCAGGAGATACGGGTCCTTTTGCTTCTTCCCAGAATTCGTCCATCAGGGTAAGGTTTTCCGGTTTCATCTCCGCACCGGTTTTCTTCATTTGTTTTTCCACATACTGAAAACGATGGGTAAATTTGGCGTTGGTTTTCTGGAGAGCTACCGAGGCCTCGACCTTTGCGAAACGGCACAGGTTTACCGCCGCGAAAAGCAGGTCTCCCAACTCCTCCTCGATCTGTTCCCTGCCGCCGCCCCGGAGCGCCTCCTCCACTTCGTCCAATTCTTCCCGGATTTTTTCCAACACCCCTTTGATGTCCGGCCAGTCGAAACCGGCTTTGGCGGCCTTCTTCTGGAGTTTCCAGGCCCGGTCCAGCGGGGGAAGGCCCCGGCTTACCTCGTCCAGAATAGAGTCCTTGGGCTTGCGGCCTTCCTGTTCAACTTTTATTTGGGCCCAATTTTTCAGTACCTCGGCGCTGTCCTTTACCTTTACGTCCCCAAACACATGGGGGTGGCGGCGGATAATTTTTTCCGACTCCCCGTTCAGTACATCGGCGATGCTGAAGGCCCCCTCCTGCTGGTACATATAGGCGATCATCGTAACCAGCAGAAATAAATCCCCCAGCTCTTCCCCGGCGTGGGCCGGGTCTTTTTCGTCAATCGCCTCGATACATTCGTAGGTTTCTTCGATAAGATCGCCCCGGAGGCTGGCGGGGCTCTGTTCCAGATCCCAGGGGCAGCCATCGGGGGCCCGAAGTTTCATAACAATGCCGGTAAAACGCGAAAAAGCGGCGGCCGCATCAGCGGCGGCGTTTGTAATTTCATTATCCATACGCCCACTGTGGCGGTAACGCGGGAAATTTTCAAGGTACAGGGAAAAAAGCGGCCTGCCTTTTTTAGTCGTTTCTTTCAGCCTCAGCTTTCTCCTGGGCTTCAAGAAGGTCCTGGGTAATTTTGAGGATGGAACGCCGCAGGGGAGAGGAGAGCGCGTAGTTAAAGGCTCTTTTTGCCCCATTCCGGTAAAAGGCCCTCCGGCCCATAAGACAGGGCCCGGAGCAGAAGGCCGGCGCAGATTTCCAGCACGGGGGCCAGGCGCTCCGTTTCGGCGGGGCTGAAGTCCGATAAAACCCAGTCGAAGACGCCCCTGCCGCTCCCCGGTGGTCCTCCCTGGCCCGGCGCCCTGTCGTCCGGCCTGCCGATGCCGATCCGCAGCCGCCAGAAACCGGCGGTTCCCAGGCAGGCTTTTATGGAACGCAGGCCGTTATGGCCCCCCAGGCCCCCGGAAAATTTCAGCGAAAGGGTCCCCAGGGGCAGTTCCAGCTCGTCATGAACCACCAGTATCTGTTCCGGCTCGATCTTGAAAAAAGAAGCCGCCGCAGATACCGATTCCCCCGAGAGGTTCATAAAGGTTTCGGGCATGAGAAAGTGGATTTTTGACAGCGGAACCGGCGGGGCGGGACAGGCCGGGTTTTCGGGGACGGCGGCAAAAGCCGGAAGCCGGCTGCTGTCAAGACCGGCATACAGGCCCCGGTATTTTTTCTGCCAGCCCAGGGCGGAATAAAAGGGGAGACCTTCCGCCAGAAGACGGCCGGCGTTATGCCGGTTCCGGGCATATTCAGGCCCCGGATTCCCCAAAAAAGCAATCAGTTGTAACATTATCCCCCCTGCCGCGTTTACTGTATCCCGGCTTTATATATTGGAGTATATTATATCCTAAGAGAATAACTCTGGATAATATATGGAAAAACTTGTTTATGTCATCGGACACCGGAACCCCGACACCGATTCGGTGGTATCCGCCGCGGCTTATGCCGCCCTGAAACAGGCCCAGGGGCTTCGGCATTGCCGGGCCGCCCGGGCGGGGAAAATCAGCCCCCAGACTGAATATATTCTTGAACGCTTCGGCGTAGCAACGCCGGAGTATCTGCCGGACCTCATCCCCAAGGCGGCTTATTATGTATCCGAAGCGCCGGCAACCGTACCGGCGGATGTTTCCGTCTGGGAGGCTCTGGAACGGATGCAGCAGGGAGGGCAGCGGGTCCTGCCTATTGTGGACCGGAATAATGTATATCAAAGCATGTTCCATTACCGGGCTTTTTCCCGGTACATCATCACCCACATCAACCCCCGGAAGAAATCGGCCTTTCCTGTTTCCATTGATCATCTGTCCAAGCTCCTGGGCGCCCGGTCCCTCATCCTCTTTGATAACCGGGAAGTAAAGCAGTCTCTCATTGTGGTGGCCGCGGCGTCTTTTGAATTTTTCAAGGCCCATCTGGAAGACGGAATGCCGAAGGAATCCCTGGTTATTGTGGGAGACCGCCAGGATATTCAACGCTACTGCATTGAGCAAAAAGTCCGGGCCCTGATCCTCTCCAACGGGCTTACCCTGGACAGGGAGCTTGGCGTCCTGGCGGAAAAAAACCATGTTTCGGTGATCTCAAGCCCCTACGACACCTCCTCCACCGCCATGCTGATCATCTATTCGGCCCCGGTGGGTTTTGTGGGAGACGATACCGTCCCCTTGATGAAGCTTTCGGACCCGATACGGAAAATCCGAGAGCCCCTTTCCCGCGCCCCTTCCCGCTGCCTTCCCATCGGCGATGAGGAGGGAAAAGTGGCGGGGCTGATTTTTGAGGGGGATTTGATCCGGGAGCCAAATATCGAAGTGATCATGGTGGATCATAATGAACCAAGCCAGGCCATTGAAGGAATTGAAAACTACAAAATCCTCGAGGTGATTGATCATCACCGTCTGGGCAACCTTTCCACCCGTTATCCCATTACCTTTATTAACCGGGTGGTCGGGGCCACCTGCACCATTATCACCGGTCTCTACCGGGAACAGAAAGTTCCCCTGGAAAAAAATATTGCGTCGATCCTGCTCTGCGGAATTCTGGCGGACACCCTTTCCCTTCAGTCCGCCACTACCACCGCTACAGACCGGGAAGCCGCGGAGTACCTTGCGTCCCTCACGGGGCTTGACGTAAAAGCCCTGGGGCAGGAACTCCAGACCGCGGCGAATCAGGTAAATTCCCGTCCCGCGGATGAACTGGTTGCCCTGGACATGAAGGAATACGCTGAGCAGGGGGCGTGTTTTTCGGTGAGCCAGATTGAAACCGACAACCCCGGCCCCCTGCTCGCCCGGAAGGCGGAAATTGCCGCGGCCCTGGAAAAGGTCTGTACCGCAAAAGATTATCTCTTTGCCGCCCTTCTGATAACCGATGTAACCCTTTTGGATTCTCTCCTTTTTGTATCGGGAAAAAAATCCTTTACCTCCCTTATCAACTTTCCCGTTGTGGAAGAAGATATTTATATGTTGAAAGAAGTAGTATCCCGGAAGAAACAGCTCTTGCCCCTCCTCGCGGAACTAGTGGAAAAAGCAGTAGGATGAGGATGGGTCAAAACACGGTTAGTTTTAATACAGCTTCGGATAACGTTCCAGCTATTTACGATGTTTTGGCGGCCCGGATAAGGGCTTTGCGTAGCATCGTACCGGAGGTACGCGGCCAGGGCCGGCAAAATGTGGCAGAGGTAAAGATACCGCTTACGCGGTAATCTCAAAGTGGGAATGAGCGAGGCGGAATGACTTAGGCAAACCGGAGCCCGAGCCGCCTACTGGCCCAGTAAGGCCTGCAGGACAAAAAAGCGTAAACAGTCCTATGCGACGTAAACTCCGATTTACAATATCTCTATATCCAATTTTCTATTTTTAATCTTTTTACCTTTTTGAATTCTCTGATATTATTTGTCACAAATACATAATCTGCCCTCAAGGCTTGTGCGGCAAGTTGCATATCATATGGTCCAATAATATTTCCATCCCGTTCTAATTCAGCTCTAATTATTCCGTAAATTTCTGCATCCATAGAATCAAAATTAATTATTTCAAAAGGAGATAAAAATTTCTTTAGTGCTTCTCTGTTTTTTTCACGATATTTGCTTTTTGACGCCCCATATTCCATTTCTGCTACTGTTATTGAGGATATTTTAATTTCAGACGGTTGATATTTTTCCAGCCTGTTCACTATTTCGGTTGGATGTTTGTTAACAATATATATACAAATATTGGTGTCTAATAAATACACTATTCCTTCTTCCTTTTCTGCATTTTCGG
>JAISAN010000144.1 GCA_031266635.1 Treponema sp.
ATTTGGTGTTCACGGTGGCCCCTTCCACAATGGGAAGAATGTCCCGCTGAACCCCCTCGCGGGATACGTCCGGCCCGCCTCCCCGGTCTCCCTTGACGGCGATCTTGTCTATTTCATCAATAAAGATAATCCCCGTTTCTTCCACCCGCTGGCGGGCCTCGTCGCTGACCCGGTCCCGGTCGATCAGCTTTTCCGCCTCCTCGGCCCGGAGGATCTCCCGGGCCCGGGCCACGGTAACGACTTTCTTCTTTTTGGCGCCCCCGAAAAACCCGGCGATCCCCGAAAGGCTCGATTCCAGGTCTTCCATGCCGCCCCCCATCATTTCTATCGGCGGGAACTGGGGGTTCTGGTTTACCGTAATCTCCACGGTTTTATCGTCCAGCTTTCCTTCCAGCAGCATGGCCCGGAATTTTTCCCTGGTGGACTTGTCCCCGGCGGTCCGGCGCCCGGTTTCCTGCCCGGCTTCGCCGCCCGCCGGATTATCCCCGGTTTCTTCCGGGATGTTACTTTCCCTGCCCCCCCTGGCCTTCCGGCTGAAAACATCGGGAATCCCCACCTGAATGGCCGTTCCCATAAGGCTGGGGCCGTTGGGATTTTCGCTGTTAATCGAAAAGGCCCCCATGGGACGCACTACCGGGCCGGGCTGGGCTTTTTCCCTGGGTTTCTTTCCCGTCCCCGGCAGGAGCAGATCCAGCAGGGCTTCCTCGGTCTGTTTTTCCGCCTCCGCGGTAACCGATTCCTGCATCTCCTGCTTTACCATCTGGACTCCCGCGGACATGAGGTCCCGGACCATGGATTCCACGTCCCGGCCCACATAGCCCACCTCGGTGTACTTGGTGGCCTCCACCTTGATAAAAGGCGAACCTGTCAGCCGGGCCAGCCGCCGGGCGATCTCGGTTTTTCCCACCCCGGTGGGGCCTATCATGAGGATGTTTTTGGGGGCGATGTCCTCCCGGATATCCGGGTCCAGTTTAAGCCGCCGGATCCGGTTCCGCAGGGCCACGGCCACCGCCCGCTTGGCTTTTTTCTGGCCCACGATATATTTATCCAGTTCCGCCACAATTTCCCGGGGCGTCAGGCGGTCCAGATTTTTTTCGTTGATATTTTTACCTGCCATTATTCAAGCACCTCCAGGGTTATCTGCCCATTGGTATAGATACAAATTTCTCCCGCGATTTTCAGGCTCCGTTCGGCGATTTCCGCGGCGGAAAAAGAACTTCCTTCCAGATAAGCCAGGGCCGCGGCATAGGCGTAATTCCCCCCGGAACCGATGGCCAGCGCGTCCGCCGCGGGCTCTATCACGTCCCCGGTGCCGGAAATAAGCAGGGTCTTGGACAAATCCGCCGTCAGGAGCAGGGCTTCAAGGCGGCGCAGATTCCGGTCCAGCCGCCAGTCCTTGGCCAGTTCCACCGCCGCCCGGAGGAGGTCCCCGGAATACTCCTTGAGCTTTTCCTCGAAACGGTCAAAGAGCGTAAAGGCATCGGCGGTGGCCCCGGCGAACCCGCAGAGAACCTTCCCGTCCATAAGGCGGCGGACCTTCCGGGCGTTGTTCTTCATCACCGTTTCGCCCATGGTTACCTGCCCGTCTCCGGCCATAGCGACTTTCCCGTCCCGCCGCACAGCGAGCACCGTGGTGGACCGGATTTTCCCGCCCTTTCCATCAACCCTGTTTGTTTTCAACTTGTCATTTCTCCTTACTAACTGCCGCTGCTACCGCGCCGGCGCGCTGTTCAGCCTAAAGGCTTCACGCCGTTTCTCCCAACGCGCACTTTTTTTGGGCGCCGGGCGTATGTTACATCTATCACTCCACAGTCCCTGCCGGGACTGCCGCTACTGCGCCCCACTATGGGGGTGCGCCTTGGCATACACTTTTTTCAGCCGCTCAATTTCCACATGGGTATAACGCTGGGTGGTGGAAATACTGGCGTGGCCCAGCAGCTCCTGCACCACCCGGACATCGCAGCCCGAATTTACCAGATGGGTGGCGAAACTGTGGCGGAGGCTGTGGGGGTGGATGTTTTTTCCCAGCCCCGACCGTTCCGCGTATTTTGTGATGATCCACCGGACCCCGGGAACCGAAATAGCCCCTCCCCTGCGGTTGACAAACACCTTGTCCGTGGGAGCGGCGCCGTCAGGCCCCGCCGCCTTGACCCGGCTCTTCCGCTCCAAAAGATATTCCTCCAGGCTTTCCTTCGCCTCGCCGGAAAAAAACACATACCGTTCCTTGTCGCCCTTGCCGATAACCCTGGCCCCGCCAAGGTCCGCCTCCAGGCTTTTAAGGGAAAGGGACACCAGCTCGGAGATCCGCAGACCCGCGGAATACATTACCAGAATCAGGGCCTTGTCCCGGACAGGCCAGAGAATCCCCGCCGTATCGGGAAGTTCCGCGAAACCGGCCATCTCCTCTTCCCGGAGAAAAGCCGGCAGGGTTCTGGGGGTCTTGAGGTTCCGCAAATTACCGCAGGGGTTGCCGGTCCGGCGGCCAAAGCGGATCAGCCAGCGGTAATAGCCCCGGATCGCCGAAAGCGCCCGGTTCACGCTCACCGAGGCGATCCCCTCGGCGCTGAGGTCGGCGATAAAGCTCTGGACCTCATAGGGTCCGGCGCTTTCGGGGCAGAAGCCGTGGTTCCCGCAGTAATTTATAAAACGGGACAGATCTTTCCCGTAGGCTTCGATAGTCCGTTTCGAAACGCCCCGGACGGCCCCCAGATACTCAAGATATTCCTCCACCGCGCCAATACTCATGCCTCAGCCTCCGGGGGCTCATCATCGTCAGGACTGTGAAGGTAATCGCAGTCCGGGTTGATGCAGGCCTTGTGGGCCCCGTTTTTCTTGTCGTATTTTTCTACCATGAACTGGCCGCACTTGGGACAGTTCTGTTTTATCGGCTTGAAGTGGCTGATAAAATCGCAGTCCGGGTAATTGGTACAGCCGTAAAATTCCTTGCCCCGGCCTTTGGTTTTCCGGGCCACAATGTCCCCGCCGCATTTGGGACATTTCGCCAGCGGTATGGACTTGGTGTTCCGGCATTCGGGGAAGCCTGAACAGGCTAGGAAAAAACCGAAGCGGCCTAGTTTTTTTATCATGGGCTTGCCGCATTTTTCACAAACATAGTCCGTGGGTTCGTCCAGGGAACCCTTAAAAGATTCCAGGGTTTTGCCCACTTCATCCACTCTGGTTTTGAAGGGGCCCCAGAATTCCCGGATCATGTCGGGCCAGCGGAGCTGGCTTTCCTCAACCTCGTCGAGCTTGTTTTCCATGGAAGCGGTAAAGGCCGCGTCCACCACATGGGGGAAATATTCCACCAGCATCTCGTTGATCAGCTTCCCCAGCAGGGTAGGCGTCAACTGCTTGTTTGACCGGGTTACATAATACCGTTCCAGCAGTACCGAAATAATCGGCGCGTAGGTAGAGGGCCGGCCGATCCCTTTTTCTTCCAGGGTTTTGATGATGGAGGCGTCGGTGTACCGGGGCGGCCCCTGGGTAAAGTGCTGTTCGGGGTGGAACTTGTCCACCTGTACCTTGTCTCCCTTGTTCAGAACCGGATAGGGATTGCCCTTTTCCTCTTTTGAGGAAAGGAGTTTGATGACCCGGTAAAATCCCTTTTCGATAATTTTGGTTCCCGCCACCCGGAAGATCCCCTCCCCGGCGGCAATGTCCACGCTCACCGTCCGGGTTTTGGCGCTGTTCATCTGGCTTGATACAAAGCGTTCCCAGATGATCGTGTAGAGCCGCAGTTGATCCCGGTTCAGGTAGTCCTTCATCCCGTCGGGGGTATAGGAAACATAGGTGGGCCGGATGGCTTCGTGGGCGTCCTGGGCTTTTTTCCCCATCAGATATTCCGCCGGTTTTTCGGGAAGATCTTTGGGGAAATTTTCCTTGATCCAGAGGCGGACTTCGTCAAGGGCGGTTTGGGAAACCCGCACCGAGTCGGTCCGCATATAGGTGATAAGCCCCACCCGGGCGCTGCCGATGTTCACCCCTTCGTAGAGCTGCTGGGCGATCTGCATGGTTTTTTTGCTGGTAAAGCCCAGGCGGTTGGCGGCGGTCTGCTGGAGCTGGGAGGTGGTAAAGGGCGGCCGGGGCCGCACCGTCTTTTCGATCTCCCGTACATCCTGAACAAAGCAATCGGCGTTGATAATTTTATCAATGATCGCCTTGACCCCGGCTTCGTCTTTCAGTTCCGGTTTGCTGCCCTGCCACGATACAAGCTGGGCGGTAAAGGCATGTTTTCCCACCCGGATGTCCGCATCCAGGGTCCAGTATTCTTCGGGGATGAAGGAATCCACTTCTTTTTCCCGTTCACAGATAAGGCGGAGGGCCACGGACTGAACCCGGCCCGCGGAGAGGCCGTTCTTCACTTTTTTCCAGAGCAGGGGGGACAGATTGTAGCCCACCAGCCGGTCCAGAACCCGGCGGGCCTTTTGGGCGTTCACCTTGGCCTCGTCAATGGTTCCGGGATGGGCCACCGCTTCCCTAATCGCCGCGGGGGTTATTTCGTTAAAGCTGATCCGCTGGATGGGAACCTTTGCGGTTTTCGCGGTGATGGCGTTTCTAAGATGCCAGGCTATGGCCTCCCCTTCCCGGTCGTTATCACTGGCCAGCAGCACCAGGCCCGACTTTTTCGCGTCTCCCTGGAGTTCCTTGAGCAGCTTCGCCCGCCCCCGGACGGTGATATATTCGGGTTCAAAATTGTGTTCCGTATCAATGGCGGTCCTCGATTTGGGAAGATCGATGAGGTGCCCCATGGAAGCTTTTACGCTGTATTGGGGGCCGAGGTATTTTTCGATTGTTTTTGCCTTGGCGGGAGATTCCACAATAACGAGGATCTTCCGGTCTTCGTTTTTTTTGGAGGCCCGTTTCTTTTTCGCCTTTTCGGGCTCCGCCGCCTTTTCAGCCACCTTTGTTTTTACCGCCATACTTTTTCCTTATAAATTAATTTTTAGCGACCGCGCCAGGGAAGCGGCCAATTCTCTTCCCCCGGAGCTAATTTCTCCGTCCGCGCCGGCGCGGCTCTCTCCAGCCGCCGGAAACGGCAGGACCGTCCATTTCCACTCGGCGAGGATCGCGGCGGCGCCGTGAATGACCTTTGCCCCATCGTCCGCCAGTTTCGCCGTCCCCGCGCCGCAGGAAGAAACGGTTCCCGCCGAAGCGACCCAGAGGTCCCGCCCCTGTTCCAGGGCAAACCGGGCGGTGATCAGGGCGCCGGACCGGGCCGGGGCCTCCACAATCACCGTCCCCCGGGCCAGGCCGGCGATAATCCGGTTCCGGGCGGGAAAATTCCCCCGGAACGGCTTCATACCGGGAACATACTCGCTCAAAATGCCCCCGCCGTTATCCAGAATCCGCATCGCCAGCTTCCGGTTTCCCGCGGGGTAAATTTCATCCGCCCCGGAACCGAGAACCGCGAAGGTCGGGACCCCGCCTTCCAGGTTTCCCCGGTGGGCCAGGGCGTCAATCCCCAGGGCAAGGCCGGAAACCACCGAAAGGCCCGCAGCCCCCAGTTCACGGGAAATGTCGTATGCCTGGGCCGCCGCGGCCGGGCCGGGCCGCCGGGTTCCCACTACCGCGGCCAGAGGTTTTTCAGGGTCCGGCAGGGAGCCCCGGAAAAAAAGAACTGCCGGGGGATCATAGATCTCCCGAAGCTGGGGCGGATAATCCCCTGATGTCCAGGATACCCAGCGGATACCCCGGAACCGGGCGGTTCGCTCATCCTGGCCGGCCTGAAGGCAAAGTTCGTCCATCAGCCAGGACTGTTTCAGGGGGCGGTTGATTATTTTTTCAATATCCTCTTTTGAAAGTATGGATATTTCTTCTTCCCGGTCAAATTTTTCGCATAACACAAGCCGTTCCGGAATTCTGAGGCCGGGAATCCGGTTGATAATCAGGTCCAGGAGGCCCCGGTCAACCATAGAGCTGCTCCATGATGATTTCCTTGTTGTTCTGCGCCTCCGCCTTCCGGTTCTGATCCTTTGTGCGGGACAGGATCCGGTCGTACAATTCAATGGCGCTGCTGTTGTCTCCGGTCATATAATAGGCCCTGGCCAGGGCGAACATGGCGTCAAAATCGCTGGACATAAGTTCCAGATACCGGGTCAGGTGGGGAATCGCGTCCGCCGGGCGGTCCAGTTCAAAAATATAGAGGATTCCCAGCCCGTACCGGGGCCGGGGGTAGGTGGGATCCAGGTTTATGGCCCGGAGATAGGCGGATTCCGCCAGGGCGAAATATTTATCCCGCTCCGCGCCGGGGGCACCGGAACCGCCGGGAAAATCCAGGGACGATTTGGCCACCACGGCCGCCGAAAGGCCGGTAAGGTAAAAGAGGACGGGATCTTCGGCGTTATAGGCGATGGCCTTCTCCAGCGCCGCCAGGGCGTCCCGGTGCATACTCCGGTCCGCCAGCCGGGTGGCCAGAATCTTCCAGTACACCCCGGTCTGGGCCCCTTCTTTTACGTTCAACTCTATCTGATTCTCATAGGCGGCAATGGCGGCCCTGAGCCCTTCAAAGGTTTCCGGCGGGCCGCCCCGGGGACTTAGCTCGGCGATCCGCTTCGCCAAATCCCGGTGAACTTTTCCTGTCTCGCAGCGGTAGACAATCACTATCAGGGCGGCGATAACCAACAGAACCGCGGCCCCCCGAATTGTCTCTTTTATGTTCATATTCTTTTCCTACTTTTCCCCAATCTCATTATAATTCGGGTCCCCTGTTTTTTGAGCCCCGGAGCCCCAAGTTCGGCATATACCGGCGGTGGTTTTCCCGGAGCAGGGAAACATCCACATGGGTATAGATCTGGGTGGTGGCCAGGTTCGCGTGGCCCAGCAGTTCCTGCACGGACCGGAGGTCCGCCCCCCCGGCGAGCAATTCGGTGGCAAAACTGTGCCGCAGGGTATGGAGCCGGGAACCCGTCCCCGCCAAAGCGGTAAAACGGGTGTAATTTTTCCATATCCCCTTCCGGGACAGCCGCCGCCCGCGCCGGCCGATAAAAAGGGCGGAACTCCTGACCCGCCCCGCCAGAAGAGGCCGGGCTTCGCCGAGGTAACGTTTCAGCCAGAAGAGGGCTTCGGAACCGAAAACCACCAGCCGCTCCTTGTTTCCCTTCCCCGTAACCCTGGCAACTCCGCCGGGCAAATCCAGGTCCTGCAGGTTGAGGCCCACCGCCTCGGAAATCCGCAGTCCCGCGGAATAGATAAGCTCGTAGACCGTCCGGTTCCGAATTCCCAGGGGGCTTTTGGTGTCCACCGCCGCCAGAATCCGCTCCACCGCCTCCCTGGGCAGCACCTCGGGAAGGCGCAGACGCCGCCGGGGGTTTTCCATAATCGCCGCCGGATTATCCTCCCGGATACCTTCATCCACGGCAAAGCGGAAAAATGAACGCAGGCAGGAAAGGGCCTTGGCGGCGGACCGGGAATCAATGCCGTCCTCCCGCCGCCGGTATTCCAGATAATGGCCCAGTTCCCCGGAATCAACCAGGGAAAGCTCAAGATCGCCGTTTTCCAAATATTCCAGAAAACGGCGGATCTCGAATTTGTAGGTTGCCGCGGTCAGGCGGGAACGCCGTTCCATGGCAATGAGCCGGGAATAAAACCGGTCCAGAAGCCCCTGATTTTTCACCGGCTATAGATCTTTTTCGCCGACGATCTTCCGGTCATTATTTGAACCGGAATCCAACTGGCTGTCCCGGAACAGAGTAGGTACATCCAGGTTCACATCCGAACTGTTCCGGCGGGAAAGAAAGCCCGAAGACCGCTGGCTCTGGCCTTGGATATGCTTCCACTCTTCCATATTGATAAAATCGCCCTTCTTTTTTGCCTCTTCCCCGGCAACGGAACGAAAACCCGTAGCTATCACCGTTATCCGGATTTCGTCCGTCATTTGGGGATCAAAGCGGATGCCGTGGATAAGCTCTACGTCCGGGTCCGCGTCGGTCCGGATGATATTTATCGCCTCATCAACTTCCACCAGCGATATGTTCTCGGGACCCGTAATATTGACGAGAATATGGGTAGCTCCCTTAATACTCGTCTCGTCCAGCAGGGGATTATCAATAGCGCTGGCGGCGGCGTCTTTGGCCCGGGAGTCCCCCTTACCGTAGCCAATCCCCATGAGAGCGTCGCCCTGCCCCTTCATCGTGGATTCCACATCCGCAAAATCCACGTTCACGATCCCAGTTTGGGTGATCAGGTCCGAAATCCCCTGGACACCCTGGCGCAGGACATCATCGGCCTTTAAGTATGCCTGGGGCAGGGGCGTACTCCGTTCCACGATCTTGAAGAGGTGTTGGTTCGGGATGATTATAAGCGTGTCCACCTCTTTCCGCATTTTTTTGATCCCCTCTTCGGCGAGCTGTTTTTTTACCGGCCCTTCGTAGTCAAAGGGTTTCGTAACCACTCCGATAGTCAGGGCTCCTTCTTCCTTGGCGGCCTTGGCTATCACCGGCGCGGAACCAGTTCCCGTACCGCCCCCCATGCCGGCGGTAACAAAGATCATGTCGGCCCCTTTGACAGCCTTCTCAATCAGATCTTTATCTTCGTTGGCGGCCTTTTCGCCGACCTCCGGCTTGCCCCCGGCCCCTCTTCCGCCGGTGAGTTTACAGCCAATCTGGTGCTTTGTTTCCGCATGGCTTTTTTTGAGGTCCTGTATGTCCGTATTTACGACGACAAACTCGACCCCCGCGAGGCCGCAGTCGATCATGCGGTTCACCGCGTTGGACCCGCCGCCGCCGCAGCCTATGACCCTGATTACCGCCGGAACCATTTCTTCCTGGACCGGCGCCTGCTGATCTGTTGAATCCAAATCGTTGTTAGTATAGACCGTCAAAATGTTCATAAAATCCCCCCCCAAATCACTGTATCTTTGTATTTTTTCGGAGTTAGAAAAACTCCTTTTGTAACCAATCTATCACCTTATTGATGATATTCCCCTGTCCCTTATCCCGGACCCGGATATCTCCGGCCTGTTCGGCGCCGGCCTTAAACTCCCGGTCATTGCCTTCAAGAACCAGACCCACCGCGGCAGCGTATACGGGACTGAGATATTCCTGCACCAGTCCCCCTACCGGCAGGGGGTTCCCTATCCGGGCCGGCAATTTAAACACATGATTCGCCAGTTCCACGACCCCCAAAAGCTGGGCGCCGCCGCCGCAAAGCACCACCCCGCCCCCCAAGGGCCGGGAGAAGACAAGCTTGTCCAGCTCCTCCTTGACCATCTTGAAAATCTCCTCCATCCGGGGCCGGATAATCGCCTGAATTTGGGACCTCGGTATGGGCAGGGGAGGTCTTCCCCCAACTCCGGGAACAATAATATCATCGTCCCCTTCCAGCAGCTCCTCCCAGCAGCAGCCCGCTTCAAGCTTGATCCGCTCGGCGTTCTCCAAAGAAATATTTTTGATGATCGAAATATCGCTGGTAACCTGGACGCCCCCCGCGGGGATTGTAATATTTGAATACGGCGCCCCCCGGGAGTAAACCAGCACATCCGTAGTCCCCCCCCCAATATCGATCAGGACAACCCCCATAGCTTTTTCCTCATCGGTCAAGACCGAACGCCCCGCGGCCAGGGACTGGAGGATGAGGTCATTAACCCGGAAACCCGCCCGGTTCACGCTTTTAATAAGGTTTTCCGCGCTGGTAACGGCGCAGGTTATAATATGAACCTCCGCTTCCAGCCGTACCCCCATTATATTCAGCGGATTGACGATATCCCGTTGGTTATCAACAATATAATCCTGAGGGATCACTTCCAGAACCCGCCGGTCCATGGGGATCACCACCGCCCGGGCCGCTTCCAGCACTCTGGCAATGTCCTCCCGGCCGATTTCCCTGGTTTCCCGGTTTTTGCCGGTTACCGCCACCACGCCCCGGGAGTTGATCCCGTCGATGTGGTTCCCCCCGATTCCCGTCCAGCAGCTATGGACTTCCCGGCCGCTCATCATCTCCGCCGCCTCAATAGCCGCGATCACCGACCGGAGGGCGGCTTCGATATTTACCACCACCCCTTTCCGCAGGCCTGTGGAAGGGGCAAGCCCCACGCCGGTTATTTCGAGAAATCCTTTTTCATTACGCTCACCAATCACGGCGCACGTTTTTGTGGTACCTAAGTCAAGACCGACTATCAATCTATTATCACTCGTCAGGGGGTGCCTCCTTTATCGTGTATGACGCCACACTGGAACGAAAATCAATTTCCCCGGAACTTAATTCCTCCGCGTGAAACACATCCAACACCAGCAGCACATACCGGAGTATATCTTCGGTCAGGGTATTTTCCAACCGCACTTTTACCGGATTATGTAGAGGATACAAAGTTATATCGAATCCGTCAAAAGGTTTTCGGTTAATCCGGATCTCCGAAATGGCGCTCAGCAATTCCGGGGAATTGGTTCCGATCTTTTCAAGGCCCGAAAGGAAGGAACCAAAAACCGAGGGGAGCCGCGTGCCCAGGCCCGGCTGTTCAAAAACCAGCCCCGAGATAATGGGCAGGTTTGGCGAAACCATGCTGTCTTCACCGCCGATTTTGAAGATCACCCCGTCCTGGTCAAAAAACACCGGCAGCATCCGGCCGGATACCGGGGCCAGGGAAAAGGCCACCGCGCGCCGGGGCTCCAGGTATATCCGCAGCCGGTCAGGAAAGCGCTTAATTACCCTGGCGGATTTTATCAGATAAAAGCCCGCCAGGGCCTTCTCCGCCGCCGCCGTATCCACCGTCAACCAGGAAGCCCTCTCGCCAATCCCCGCCATAGCCAGTACCGCGGCCCGGTCAAAACCGGGAAAAGTATTCACCTCCACGGTGGAAAAGGGCATACAGGGGCTCACTACAAAAAGCCAGATACATTCGGCCACCAGAATCACCGCCGCGATAAGAATAAGCCGTTTCAGGCCCTTTTCAAAACCCCGGGAGATCGGGCGTTTGGCGGACACCGCTTTCTCGGAATAGATAAAATCACCGGACATAGACATTCCCCCCCCTCTGCCGGGACACATTGACAATAAGCCCTGCCATAAACAGGGTAGTCGCCAGGGAAGAGCCCCCGGCGGAAAAGAAGGGCAGCGGAATTCCCGTGGCCGGTACAGAGCCCGAAACCACGGCAATATTCAGCAGAGCCTGGGAGAGGATCATGGTCAAAAGGCCGCAGCAGAGGAGCCGCTTAAAAAACGAATCCGTCCGCAGAGCCCCCCGGTAGCCCTGAACGGCAAAGACGGCAAAGAGGGCGAAGAAAAGCAGGATCCCCAGAAAGCCTGACTCTTCCGAAAAGGAGGCGAAAATAAAATCCGAATGAACCTCCGGCACGCTGGCGATCTTCCGGGTTCCCTGACCGATCCCCTTCCCCCAGAAACCTCCGGACATGATGCTGAGGATGCTGGACCTGACCTGATACCCCGCGCCCTGGGGTTCCCAGTCGGGCCGGATAAAACTGATCAGCCGCCTGAGCCGGTGCTCCTTGGTAAGGACAAGAAGGCCCGACAGGGGCAGCAGCATCACAATGGCGGCAAAGAAGTACCGGAGCCGGACCCCGGCGAGGAAGAAAATCACCAGGGCGTTTATCGCTATAAACACCGCGGTGGCGAAGTTATTTTGCAGATAGATCAAAATAAAAAACATGGCGGTAATCATCACCGGCGGCAAAATGCCGGAACGGAAGGAATCAAGATTATCCCGCTTCTTGTCGAATATGTGCGCCAGGTAGAGGGGTAAAATCATTTTCACCAGCTCTGAGCTCTGGAATGTCCAGGACCCCAGCCTAATCCACCGGCTGGCGCCATTCTTCGATACGCCGATACCGGGAATAAGCGTGAGAACGCAGAGAAGCGCCGTAATGGCTATCAGCGGTTTGATCAATTTCCTGATGCGGTCCAGATTAATCCGGGAAGCAATAAAAAAGGCCAGGAGTCCGGCCAGCGCCAGGAAAAACTGCCGGAAGATAAAATAATGTCCGTTCCCGAAAAAACGCTCGCCAAAAGCGTAGGATGACGAGTAAAGGATCACCAGCCCCACGCCGGTAAGCAAGAAAATACTGGCGATCAAAACATGGTCCCCATGAGGCGAGATGTTTATTGATTTTTCCACGTCAAATTGCCGTTTCATACCGCCGCCTATTGGATTTTCAAGGTAGACAGGGCTATAATGGCGAAAAGCCCCCCGAGGATCCAGAAGCGGATTACCACTTTGGTTTCCGCCCAGCCCGACAGTTCAAAATGGTGATGTATGGGCGCCATTTTGAACACCCGTTTCTTCCGCAGCTTATAGCTCAAAACCTGAATAATGACCGAACTTATCTCTATAACAAACACCCCGCCGGTGATCAGTACTAACATTTCCTTGTGGATGATGAGGGATATGACGGCCACAACGCCGCCCAGGGACAGGCTCCCCACATCTCCCATAAAAACCTCGGCGGGGTGAGAATTGAACCACAAAAAACCAATACAGGCCCCCACCACGGCAAGGCAAAAGACCGTCAGTTCCCCCGCCCCGGCAATGTAGGGAATGCCCAAGTACGAAGCGTAGTCAGTTCTCCCGGAGATATACGTCAGGATTGCCAGGGCAATGAACATCAGGATCAAGAGCCCCGCCAGCAGCCCGTCCAGGCCATCGGAAAAATTCACCGCGTTTGATTCGCCCATGATAAGAAGCACCCCAAAGGGAATCCAGAGAATCCCCAGGTCCACCACGGGGTTTTTGAAAAAGGGAATGTAAAGGGACGTGATTCCTTCTTCCCCGGAAAAATAGAGAAAAAGCATTACCGTAAGGGCCACCACAAACTGGCCCGCCAGTTTGCCCCAGGCGGGAAGCCCCACGGAATTATGGCGGGTTACCTTGAGGTAATCGTCGATAAAACCGATGACGCCGAAGGCCGCGAAAGCTCCCAGGGTGAGCCATACCTTTTCATTCCACAGATCCATCCACAGGAGCATCGAAATGAGCACTGAAAAAATAATAAAAACCCCGCCCATAGTGGGGGTGCCGAATTTCTTGAGGTGGCTTTCCGGGCCGTCCTCCCGGATTGACTGGCCGATCTTGAGCGCCCTGAGGGCCTCTATGATCCGGGGGCCAAACATAAAACAGAGCAGCAGGGTGGTCAGGGCGGCGTAGGCTCCCCGGAAAGTAAGGTACAAAAATACATTAAAGGGGGTAAAATATTTCACCAGGGGATACAAAAATTGCAGCAGCATTTAATTAAGCCCCTCCCCGGCAAAAACCCTGTCCTGTTCACAGCACTCTGCCAGAACACCGGTCAACTGTTCCAGCGCGTTGCCCCGGGACCCTTTGAGCAGTACCAGATCGCCGGGCCGGATATACGCTTTCAGCGCGGCGGCCAGTTCCGTCATGTTCCGGGTATAATAATACGCCCTGCTTCCGCCCTGCCGGAGAACCTCCGCGGCGGTCTCCATTTCCTCCCCGAAAAGGAGGATCATGTCCGCGCCGGAGGCCGCCAGGGCCCGCCCGATATTCGCGTGGGCTTCCGGGGCGTGGTCCCCCAGTTCCAGCATGGAACCCAGGACGTAAACTTTCCGGCCCGTCCATTCCAGCCCGTCGCAAAAGGCCAGGGCCTCCGCGCTGGACTGGGGGCTGGCGTTGTAACAGTCGCGAATTACCGTAACCGGCCCTTCGATAATTTCGCTCCGCCCAAAGAGGGCCTCTACCGATTCCAGCCCCCGCCGGATCGCCTCATCACCGGCCCCCGCCTCCCTGGCCAGGGCAATCGCCGCCAGGGCGTTTTTCAGGTTGTGTTTCCCCGGCAAGGGGAACCGGACCGCTTTCCCGGCCCAGCGGATTTCACTCCCCCAAAGCCCCAGGTCCCGGACTCCCTCCCATTCCGCAAAGGAGGCGGGACCGAAAATTTTCACCCTTCCCCGGACCCCTTCGGCAAGAAAATCCGTAAATTCATCCCCTTCGGGGATCAGGGCGGTTTCGGTTCCCGAAAACCGCGAAAAAATTGCTTTTTTTTCCTCAGCAATGAGCCCCCGGCTGCCGAGAATACCGATATGGGCAGACCCGGTATTTGTTATCAGCGCGACAGAAGGTTCCAGCACCCGGGCCAATTCCGCTATTTCCCCCCGGCGGTTCATGCCCATTTCGAAGATTCCCACTTCATGATGGGAACGAACCTCAAAGACCGACAGGGGCAGCCCGGTTTCGGAATTGAGGTTCCCCGGATTGCAGACTACGCTTCTCTCCCCGCCGGTAATGGCGGCGGCAATTTGCCGGGTAGTTGTTTTTCCGTTCGACCCGGTGAGTGCTGTCTTGAGGAGGCCGGGAAATTTCCGCAGATAGAGCCGGGCCGCGTCCTGGAGGCCCCGGAGGGTATCGGGAATCGCCACGAGGATCCGGCCCATTTTTTTCGCCCGCTCCGCAAGTCCCAGGGCGGGGTCGTCGAGTTTTGTTTCGCAAACCAGGGCCGCGGCAGCGCCTTTTTCAAAGGCCTCCACTACAAAGTTATGGCCGTCCTGTTTCGTACCCGCCAAAGCGGCAAAGAGACTTCCCTCCCCCGCGAGCCGCGAGTCAATGCAGACACCGGAAATACCCGCGGCCCCCCCGGAAAAATCGAGAATCCGGGCGCCGGGAATGTTCCGTAATTCGGTAATTTCAAGTAATATCTCTTTAGAGATCAAAACCTGTCCCCCCTCCCTCAATCCGAATCTGCAAAACATCCTCCGGCTGTATCTTTTTCAGCCCCAGCTCATTTTGGGCGATGTGTTCTATCCGCTCAGAAGACGAAAGTACCGCAATCCCGGCCATAAGCCGCTTGTTACTTTCAACCCACTCCGTCTGGGCGTCTTTAAGCCGGCCCAGCTCCTGCTCCAGGCCGGCATAACGGCTGGCCTGCCAGGCGTTGACACCCAAAAAAACGGGAATTGTTATAACCACTATATACAACAACACGCACTGTCTCATAAAACCTCATCCTTACCCATTTTCAAGCACCTTTTCGACAACCCGCAGACGGGCGCTGCGGGAAGGAGGGTTCCGCCGGATCTCATCATCCCCCGCGACTATTCCCTTTCGGGTCAAAATCGTTACGTTTCGGCTCCCTTCACATACACATATCGGCGCATCCGGGGGGCAGGTACAGTCCTTGTTTTGTTCCCGGAAAAAATTCTTTACAATCCGGTCTTCCAGCGAGTGGAACGAGATGACCCCGAGCCTTCCCCCCGGTTCAAGGACCCGTAAAGCCCCCTCAAGAAGATGGGGGAGCCGGGAAAGCTCTCCATTCACCGCAATCCGTAAGGCCTGGAACACCTGGCTTGCGGGATGGGTCAATCCCCGGCGTCCGGCGGCGGGGATCGCCTGTTCCACCAGTGCCGCCAGCGCGGCGGTGGTCCCAATACTTCCCCGTTTCCGCTGTTCCACCACCGCCCTGGCAATCCGCCGGGAATACCTCTCCTCCGCGTTGTGGTACAGCAGATCCGCCAGTTCTTTTTCCGGGAGCCGGGCAAGCAGGTCCGCGGCGGTATCGCCTTTGGAGGTATCCAGCCGCATATCCAGGGCCTCATCCCGCCTGAAGCTAAAGCCCCGTCCGCTAGCCTCATAGTGAAAAAAGCTGATCCCCAAATCGATCAGGATCGTATCGGGCCGTTTCAGTTCCTCCGGGTAGGCGGCGAAAAAATCCTGGGCCCAGCCGGAATGGAAATGCACACGGTCCCCGAATTTCGCCAGCCGCTGCCGGGCAATTTCCTGAATCTGGGGGTCCGCGTCCACGCCGATTACTTTAAGGTCCGAAAACCGGGACAGGAATGCCTCGCTGTGCCCCCCTTCCCCCAGGGTGGCGTCCACCATAAGTTCCCCCCCTTTCCGGGGGGCGAGATATTCAATAGCCTCTTCCAGCAGTACCGGAGTATGTACAATTTCCACCATAACTCCTTTCAAAAGGGAAGATTTCCCAGGGATTCCACAATACTCATGGTATTGGGCTCGTTGGCCTCATGGTAGGCGTTATATTCGTCTATATGCCATAACTCAATCCGTCTGCCGGTGCCGCAGATAATACAATCCCTGGTCAGCATCGCATATTCCCGGAGGCTTTGCGGCAGGGCGATACGGCCCGCCTTGTCAATCTCCACCGGCTGGGAAGGAACAATAAAACGGTGTTCGAGCCAGTTACGCTTCTTCATATTCAGCATTTCCGACGTGAACAATTTTTCCGCAAACAGGTCCCACCCTTCCGGCGGGAAAATCCAGATGCATTTTTCAAGGCCCTTGGTAAGGACCACCGTATTGCCCGGAAGATCGCTCCGTATGCGGGCGGGCAGACTAATCCGGCCCTTATCATCAAGAGTCCCTTTACTCTCGCCGGTTAGTTGCAACATACCACTTTATCCCTTCTAATCCCATCTTATCCCATTATCATCAAAAAAAACCCCCATGTCAAGAAAAAATCATCAAAATCATCAAAAAAATAAAAAAAAGTGATTTTAAATTCCGGCGGTCCGAAGGGGGCTAATTGTAAAACAGCTTCCTTGCACAGCCCCGGGTAGTTCAGTATGCTCTTTCTATGTTTATGAACGAATATTTCATCGTTTTCCCCGAGGGGGATGTGCAGGAAATATCCCGGAGAATTCCGGTGGCTGAAATTGTCGATATTAACGGAAACCGCCTGCCCCTGCCCCTGCCTACCAACCGGATGATTGCCTACCGGGTGGGCCGGGTAAAAACCAATGAAAACAAGGGAGGAACCGAAACGTTTCACTTTTTGGAGCTTCTCAGCGCCGAAGAACTCAGCGCCTATGCGGAGATAAAATGAAGGAAACGGCCGGTTCCATCGGAACCAGAGCGGAAAGCGGCCTCCACCGGGCCCTGAAATTCCGTTATACCGGGTTCCGGGGAGAAACTGAAATCCCGGTAGGAACATACGTGGCCGACGGAATCAGCGGGGACGGGGAAATTATCGAGGTGCAGACCGGGAGTTTTGGCCCCCTGAAAGAGAAGGTCCCGGAATTTTGCCGTAAGGGCAAGGTGCGGATCATCCATCCTATTGTGCTTACCAAATATATTGATGTTTTTGACAGCGACGGAAACAAACAGTACCGGCGGAAAAGCCCCCGGAAGGGCAGCGTATGGGATCTTTTCAGGGCCCTGCTCTATGCCCCCGATCTGCCCCTTATCCCGAAGCTGCGCATAGAGCTGGCGCTGGTGGACGTGCTGGAAAAACGGGTGGCCGACGGCGGGGGTTCCTGGCGGCGCAGGGGCCAGCGTATCGCCGGCCGGGAGCTGGCGGCCTGGCACGGCTCGCTTAT
>JAISAN010000145.1 GCA_031266635.1 Treponema sp.
ATGTCCGGGTCGCCGCGCGCCAATTCCTGAATCCGCCTTTCCGCCCGGCCCAGGGGCGCGGCAATGCCCCGGTGTACCTGTACCGGCCGTCCCAGAAATTGTATCCATTCCTGGCGCGAGAACGCTTCTTCCCGGCTCCGGGTCTGCCAGAGGCTTTCAAAAAACGGGGAACGGACCGCGCCGGGGTTTCCGAATGAGCGGTACGGCCGGTAGGAACCGAGGGATTCCCGCCGGGAAATAACGTGGTTCGCCGTATGCTGCCAGGGGCTTACTTCATCCGGGCTGCCGGGAGCTTCCGGGGGATACCGGTACAGAAACTGGGGGCGAAAATCTCCGGGCCGGTCCGCGCTTTCCCGGGGGAGGAACCTGCCCTGGGCGTAATACCAGCGGACCCCGTCCATTTCCACCGTCCAGTCTCCGTCCTGAAAGACCGCCGGGCCGAGGCGTTCACCGTAAGCCGCCGCGAAGAGCTTTACCATATCCTCCGCCTGATCCCCGCCGGCGGCCCGGCGCAGCCCCAGTTCCGCAAGCGCGGCCTCCGCCCAGGTTCTGGCCATTTCCTCAATATCCTTCGCTTTTACCCGCCGGGCAAACGAAAAGCCCCCGCCGCTCAGGAACCGCGCCCCCTGTATGAGCCGCTCAAAATCCCCGTTCAAATCCGCCGCCGGAACTGAACCCGCCGGAGCCAAGTCCGGCGGGCCCGGGTCCTCCCGGCTGGTCCAGAAGGGGATGACCCTGCCGTCCATAAAGTCGATCCGGGCCAGGAAATCTTCAAGGGGCGCGGCGATACGGCCTTCCGCAAGGGACGCCCCCACAAAAAAGGTGTCGTAACCGAGCAGATCGGGCAGGGGCTTTTTGCCGCCTATGTCAAACACCTCGCCCCCGGTTTTTTGGGCGATGGTCCGGGCGATCCGCCGGGTATGGCCGTCTTCCGCGAAATAGATAACCAGATTGGGCCCTGCCCGCTCGTCGGGAATTACCGCCGTGTCCTTCTGCAATAACGCGCAGCCGGACAGGATGAGGATCGCGGGTAAAAGGAAACAGGGCCGTGGTATTTTCACCTCATCTTCCTTGTTTTATGTAACTATTCAATCATAGCGCAATTTCAGGACTTTTTTGTTCTCTAATGTTTTAACCCGCCGGCGAGTGAATAGTTACCAAATTTTTAACCACGGAGACCACAGCGGGGAAGGGGAAAAAGGACATATCCAGCCTCTTTTCTCTGTGTATTTTGACTACAAAGTAAACGCATATGGGTCTGATACCCAGGTGCGAGGAGCTTCAGGACGGGGAGGCTCATTCCCGGTAAAAGGACGATACAAATTCGCTGGTATCTATTTGATCCCGGGTGTCCTTGTTGTAGATAAATTTTCTGGCGAATCCGTTGCTCAAGCGCAGAAAATTTCTCTGATTGTTCAGGGTAAATTTGGTTGTCAGGCTTATGTTCTTTGTTGTCCCAAACTGATTTTTTAGGGATAATTTTACCGTTATATTATCCTTGTCGATGGTGTAGGTTCCGGTGCCCGTATAGTTGGTTTGCAGGGCCTCGGGGTTTCTTCGGTCATAGAATCCCCCGGCGGATAATCCCCGGTTGGTCCTCCAGTACAGTTCAACAACCTCGTCGGTAATCGCGTAATCGTGGACAACTACCGTACCGTCTGACCGTAATTGGAGAACCACGGTTTTACTGGTATTGGCCCAGGTCCCCACAACAGGGATAGAAGGATCAACTTCGGTTGGATACGATGACTGCCGCGCTCTCTGGCGGGCTTCTTCCGCCCGCCGGGCTTCTTCGGCCAGACGGGCCGCTTCCGCGCGGCGGGCCGCCTCCGCACGACGGGCTTCTTCGGTAAGCCGGGCCTCCGCCGTCAGACGATCTTCCTCTGCCAGGCGGGCTTCTTCGGCAAGCCGGGCTTCTTCCGCCAGGCGAGCCTCCTCCGCCAGCCGGGCTTCTTCGGCAAGCCGTTCCGCTTCCAGCCGTTCCGCTTCAATCCGGGCCATTTCCGCAAGGCGTTCCTGTTCCGCTTTGCTTTTGCAGCCTGAACAGCCCGCAAATATGGTAAAAACGGCTGCCAAAAAAACACAGAAGAAAACGAATTTTTTCATGCCTAACTCCTTACGCAACAAGCCTGGGACATTACCGGGGTATGTTGTTTTGTAATTGAGGTTGTTCCAAAACCCGGTTGGTGCAGACCAAAGGTCTGATGAAACAACCTCGTAAATCTAAGGTTGATGTTCCAAAAACTGAAGTTTTGGAACAAATTCAGTTAACTTAAATTTCATAAAATCAGGGATTTTTGTCAATATAAGGAACCGGGTTTACGGCATTTTCGAATTTAACTGGGCTGCGTTTGCTTCGCCCCGGGCAAATCTTGACGTTTTTATCCCTTTTTGTCAGGATGAAAAGGGGGCAAAAAGTGGACGTTTTACAGAATACCCTTCCCCTGTGTTTCAGGGATATTGACCGGTCGGATCGTTTGACCCTGGCGGCGACGTTTGACTATTTCCAGGAAGCGGCTATCAGCCACGCGGAAAATTTAGGGGTCGGCCGGGAATCAATGGCCCAGACCGGGCAGGTATGGATTCTTTCGCGGATGTCGGTTCTGATGGAGCGCCGTCCGAAATACCGGGAAACTGTTACGGTGCGTTCCTGGCCCCGGGGCTGGGAAAAGCTTTTTGCCCTCAGGGATTATGATATTCGGGACGCTTCGGATATTCCGGTAGTCCGGGGCCGGAGCTGCTGGCTCATCATCGACAGGGAAAAACGCCGGCCCCTGCGGCCCCAGGCGGTCATGGAAAACCTCCCCCGCAACGACGGGCTGGACGCCCTGAGTTCCGGGGCCGCCGCCCTTGAAAGCAGGGACAATCTGCTAAAGGCGGTGGAGCGGAAGGCCCTTTATTCTGATGTTGATTATAACGGTCATGTAAACAACACCCGGTATATTCAGTGGATTCAGGACGCCATACAGCCGGAGCTGCTTGAAGGCGCGGGGAAAATGCGGCTGGATATTAATTACCTCAACGAAATCAAGCCGGGGGAAACCACGGAGATATTATACGCCTCTCTGGGAGAACCGGGGGTTTTTGCTTTTGAAGGCCGGAAGTCCGGCGGAGATGCCGGGCAGGCCGC
>JAISAN010000225.1 GCA_031266635.1 Treponema sp.
CCTCCAAAGAGGGGGCCTTCCGGCCCCCTCCCGCTTACTCATCCCGCTTCGGCGGCTCCCGCCCCGGCCCGAAATGAGGCGGACATACCGCCGCCGTCACCACCGAATCCTTATAGTGGAACCCGTCGGCAAGCAGACAGTCCTCCAGACACACCCACTGTTTCCCCGGCCCCGCCTTCGCCGCGGGCGCGGTATGCGGAGCGCCCTGGGCCGCCCCCAGCGCCGCCCCCGTCGATGCCCCCGCCGCCGGATTGGCCGCGGTATTCACGCTTGTTTTTGCCACGGCTTATTTCCCCACATAGGTATTGAGGATCGCCTGAACGGTCCCGGCGGTAAAAGTCCCCGCGGCGGTCAATGCCGCCTTGAGGAACTTAAACTTCGTCCGGGGGATGGGAAGCTGGTACACCCCGGCTTTCAAATCCGCCAGCGGGATCGCCGCGCCGGTCACGATGGCCGTATAGCTCCCGCCCTCGGTGGCGCACCCCTGTACCGAGAAGGCCAGGGAGGTTCCCCCCGTCAGACCCTCACAGCGGAAATCCACCGTCATCCGCTCCGCGTCGGTCTCCCCCAGGTTGAGGATGTTGGGCAGCGCCCCCGTCGCCGGGGTATTCACCGTCCCGAAATCATGCTTCTTGTCATAAATCACATTCGCCATATTTAACGCTCCTTACGCTATTACGCCTTCAGCGAAATCCAGGATAGCATCCACCTGCCGCAGCCGGGCGTCCCGGATCATCGTTACCGGTTTCCCCCAGGGGTCCGTCGTCGGGTAGATCACGTTGGGCCGGTCCCGCGCCGCCTTGTCCAGAATGGTAAGGACCGAAGCGTTGGCATAGGCCGTAATGTTGGACGCCCCCTTCGGGAGCCTGCGAATCTGGGCCAGGATCGTATCCACCAGCTCCGCCGGGTCCACATCAGCGGCGATATTGCAAATCCGCTTCACCGCGTCAGGATGCCGGATCACAATCCCGTAATCCGCCGTAAAGTGATCCACCAGCGCCTGAAACGACTTCCCGTCGGCGTCCTTCCAGATCTGTTCCCCCAGGTCCTGCCGGGAAACCCCCACCGTGGTAGAACCCCGGGGGTAAATCAAATGGCAGAACTGCGGCCCCGCCGCCACCAGGTAGAGAGAAGTCAGGTAGGAACCCGTCCCCCCCATGCCGACCACATTCCGGCCGTCCAGCCGGTTAAGCCGGGTAGCCAGGCCGTCAATCTCCGCCGGGTCCTTCTGAAAATCCCCGTAGATCAAATCGTGGGCCTGATCAATCCCCATCCCGTTGAGGAACGCCACCGCCTCCGAGTGCCGGAGCGCCCCCACGTCCCCGCCGTGCTGGGCCAGCTTCTTGTCCACCACCGCGTAAGCCTCCAGCATCGTAATCCGGTCCTGGATTGTCTTGGTCTGGCTCGCCTTCGTCTCCACGCCCTGGTTATACATCCGGTGCTGGCCGCCCGGCTGGGTCATCCGCCGCAGCGTCGTGTGAATCGCCCCGTCATTCGCCTGAATGGCCGGCATATCCCGCAGAATCTCATTGGTCTGAAGCAGCGCCTCAATGATGAGATACGCGTCAGGACTGTTGGCCCGTTTAACCACCTCCAGGGCGGTCATCTGGTCAACCATGTTTAAAGTCATACATCACTCCTAAGCTTGATAATTAAAGGTCCCCCCCTCCATCAGGGATTTCTGCCTGTCGGCGGAACCTCCCCGGGCCCCGCCCGATTCGGCGGTCAATTCGCCGTACCGGATAAAGGCCCGGACAATATCAGGATTCCCCGCGATACCCGCGTTTTGCAGCGCCGCCCCCACCTGCGGCCCCGCCGCCGCCAGGCCCCGTTTCAGGAACTCAACCTTCTCCGGGTAGCGGCTCCCGAACTCAGCCTTCAGCTTTTGTTCGGTGTCCGCCAGCTCGGCGGTCTGCGCCTGCCGCATTTCCTGTATCCGGGCAGTCCCGAATGTTTTCAACTGCTGAAACAGCGCCGCGGCCTGGCCCTCCGTCAGGTTTGCCGCGTAGGCCATCCGGGCAATCTCAGCGTTATCCTTGTCCCTGGCAAAACTATACGCCCCCGCCTCTTTGGGCCGCCCCAGCTTCTCCCAAAAAGCCGCAAGCTCTTCCGGGCTTGCGTTTTCTCCGGGAAGATTCACCCCGGCCTTTCCCTTCAGGTCCAGGAGGGCCTTAGCCATGTCCCCCACCTTCTGGTACTCCGCCAGTCCGGCGTTCCCCTTCAGCTCCGGCGGCAGCTGTTCATGCCACACGGGCGCCTTCGCTTCCGTTTGTTTTCCCCCCGCGTCTCCCCCGTTTCCGGCTTCGTTTGCGGGCTTCGGCGAACCCGTTTGGTCCGTTTCAGAAGCGCCAGCCATAACACTTGAAAGCGATTCAGGGCTTCCGGCCGGCTGTCCGCCGTTCCCCCCCGAACTCAAAGCCCCTTGCGGGGCAGCCGTCTCCGGCGCCGCCGTATTCGGCGCAACCGCCGTTACTTCATCGGCCATATCTATTCCCTCCCCCGGCTTTGACTGGCTTCGGCCATAACCGCCTCCGCAATGCGGAGCGTATCAGCCACCCCCAGCCGCTCCCGGACAAAAAATTTCGCGTATTCATTCAGGGCCCGTTCCCCCTCGCCGTCCGTCCAGTGGAAAAACCGCAGATCCTCCAGGATGATATTCAGGGCCTTAATCCCTTGCGGCGTCCCGAACACCTCCAGCAGCACATCCCGCTTTTCCTTCCCCCGCGGGTCCTGCTTTTTCCCGCTCATACCTTCTTCCCCAGCTCCCCAAGAAACCCGTCCACCACGCCCTCCCAGTATTTCGCCGTCTTAACCCGGTCTTTGGACGGCAGCCGCTCCGCCTCCTTCTGGGACTTCCGCATAATCGCCAGCACGTCCGCCAACTGCCGCGGCGTTTTAATCTTCACGCGCCCCCTCCCGCCGCCTGGCGGCCCATCGCCTCCAGGGCCGTCCCCGGCTTCAGCGGCTCGTTCAGCTTGTTAAAGTTCCCCAGAATATTTTTCTGCTGCTCCATAGCCGCCGCCTGCTGCTGGGCCTGGGCCTCCGCCTGGGCCCGGGCCTGCCGGATCTTCGCAACATCCTCCGCCTCCCGGATAATCCGCTGATTCACCCCCGCGCCCTCAATCCCCGTCTTCATCATCTCGTCAAAATCCACCACATCCAGCGCCGCCGGCGCAATCTGGGCAATCCCCCCCGCAATCTGCAAACCCTGGGCAATCCCCCCGGTCTCGTGATATTTCTTCTGGGACTGGGCCAGCGGCCCGATAAAATCAACCTTCAGCCCCGCGCCGCCTTGGGCCACCAAATCCGGCGGCGGCGGAATCTTCCCCTGCCGCCAGAGAATATTAAAACTCCGCTGAACAATCCGGCTCAACGCGCCGTTCAAGTTCACCACCAGGTCCGAAAGCACCGCCGCCTTCTCCCCCTGCAGCTCCATCACCTCCGTCGCCGTCATCTGGTTCCGCCCCGCCCCCTGATGCTGGAGCATCAGGAAAAAATCCACGTTGAACCAGTCCCGGATCCGCGCCTCAATCGAGTCCGTAACCTCAATGGTGATCGGGAAGTTCATCCCCGTATTCACCGGCGTCATAATCAGACTCGGGTCGTCGTAATAATTCACCAGCCCCGGCGCCAGAAGCTCCCGCCCCCGGCCCGCCTTCCCGCCCACGCCTGCCCCGCCCGTCCGGGGCACCACCTCAACCTCCGGCCGCATCGTGTCCGGCGCGTTCATCGGCGGCTCCGCGGCAAGCTGGGCCACCTTCAGCCGCGCCTCCTCCGTCTTGTTCAAAAGCCGTATATCATCCAGCGCGTGAATCGCCGGGGATTCCCCGTAGCCCGTCCCGATAATCTTGTCCCAGATAAACACCGCGTAAGGGAAATCCCGGTAGCCCGATTCCTCAATCAGGTGATCCTGCCCGTCCTCAATGTACACCGACGCGAAGGGCATATTTTTCTGATCCTGCTTCTCCTCGTCATACTCCTGCCGCCTGAACACCGCGTGAATAACGTTAATCTCGTTGTTCCACCTTTTTTTGTCCTGGTAATCCTGCCGCGTAACCTCGCTTAAATTATCCTCCCCAAAAAAAGACACCGCGTTTTTAAGCGTCATCGTAAAATACCGGAAAACCGTCTCCACCTCGTCATACTCGTTAATGTCCAGGTAAAACTCCGGCAGCCGCAGCGTCGTAAACCGGAGCCGGGCGTTCAGCACATCCTCGTCAATCAGCATCGCCCCGTGCCCGTAAGTCGCCGCGTCGCCGATAAGCTTGGGAACCTGGGCGTAGAGATTCGACCGGGCGAACTCCGCGTACAGCGCCCGTTCCGCCGCCTCCAGCCAGTCCTTCACCCCGTACCGGTCCAGCAGGTCCGTATTCGCCAGAGACAACTTTTGCCAGAGAATGTTCGGAGAAATCGAATACCCGGTAATCCCGGACACCAGGGTCTTGAGATAATTAGCCGGACGGCTCGTAAACCGCTTGGGCCGGGTCGGAATCTTTTCCGTGCCGGTAAACTTCAGCACCGAAGGGGCCACCCACTTCTGCACCTCGCTCCAGTCCGCTTCCCGCTTCCCCCGCTCAGTCTTGAGATACTCCAGCCGGTTCTTAATGTCCTCGATCAGCTCCCTGTCCGCTTCCATGAGGCAGGATTTTAGATCACAGAATTCGATTTTGTTATATACTTTTCGCAAAAATATTTATTTTTTTTGCGAATTTTGCCTTTTTTTCGGGATTTTCCCGGTTTCTAGGCCAGCGGGTCCCATTTTTCCCGGCTCCCGAACTCCCAGGCGCCGTTCTGCCGCCGCAGCGCCCCCGCCGGATTCCTGGCAAACTTGCTCATAATCGCGTACCGGGCCTCGTCGTACGCGTGGTCCTCAAGGCTTGAATCCACATCCTCCGGGTGATGATCGTCCGGCGTCAGCGTCGGAATCGTGCGGATAAAAGCGTGGCAATGGTCAAACACCAGCAGCATCGGCCGCCGGTCCTCCCCCTCGGTAATCATCCGCTGGTGCATCATGGCCAGCCCGTTCAGCCGGTCATTATTCGCCTGAATCATCCGGAACCCCGCGGCCTTAAACTTATCCGCCACACTGGGCCCCGCGTCCTGCTTCGACCAGATCGCCGGGTCCGCCACCATCTCGCTCACCCCCTCCTGAATCGCCATGGCCCAGCACTTCCCCGCCACCTCCTCCGCGCCCATGCGGAGCCCCGTATCCATCTCGTCCCTGGCGCAGCCGTACCACTCCCCGTACCGGACCATCCGCCCCTCCGCGTTCACCGCCCACTTCCCCAAACTAAAAGGCTTGGCAAAACCCCAGTCCAGGGCGTAAAACTTTTTCCAGCTCCCCGGATCCAGGGCAAAAGGCTTTACGACGTGCCGCTCCCGCCGCCACTCGTCAAACACCTGCCCCGCGAACACATCCCAGTCGCCGTCCCGCAGAGCCCGGTACAAATGGGCGGGCAGCAACCGGAGCCGCTGCGCGTACCCCGGATCATTTTTCATGAGGATGTGATTATCGTCCAGCGTGGAAGGCAGATAACACCGGGTAATATCAAGCCCGCTCTCGTTCACCCGGTAAATCTTCCCCGGCACAAACCCGTCGATGAACCGCGCCTTAATCCAGGCGTGGCCCACGCCGCCGGGGTTCGCCGTCCCGCGGATATAACACGGCGCCCCCGCCGGACTCCGCAGACGGCTAATCATGTACCGCCAGGAAAAATCCGTCTTGTAATTCCCCAGCTCATCAAACGCAATCCACGTGTACTGATGCCCCTGATACCGGGTTACGTCATTATCCCGTTCCAGATAACTAAACCGGACCGACGCGTCGTTGGGAAAACGGAACCGCTTTTCCCCGGCGCTCCACTCGCCGCCAATCGGGGAATACAGCTCCTTCGCCCGCTTAATCATTTCCTCCAGCTCGGAAAAAGTCCGCCGGAATACAATACCCTGCCAGCTCTTGCCCCATTCAGCCAGCGGCCCCAGAAAATCGACCAGGAGAAAATCCGTCTTCCCCCCGCCGGCCGCCCCGCCGTAAAGCATCTCAAACGCCGGGCATGAAAGCGCCTCAGCCTGCTTCGGCTGGGGGCTCCACAGAATGTTTGCCGCCGTTTTCCGCCTCCTTCCTGCTGACCACCACAATCGGCGGATTCCAGTTCTCCACCGCCGCCGCAATCGCCTTGATAGGCTCCCCGTCCGTCCGGTCAAATAAATACTTTAGCGCCGGAAAATACGGTTTCTGCCGCCCCTTGCCCAGCGCCATGGTCAGCAGCTTTTCCGCCGCCAGTACCTTGCCCTCTTCGCCCATCACCGCCTTCAGCACCTCGGTCAGGGATTCCCCCTTCGGGGGCCGCCCCTTCGGGTTCCCGGATTCCCCCTTCGCAAACGGCCGGCCCCGTTTCCCGCTGTTATTCCGCTGTTTATCAGCGGGCTTTTTCGCCGCCGGCCTGGATTTCGCCGCCGGTTTCTTCACCGGCTTTTTAACCGCGGCGGGTTTCCCGGCCGGCGCCTTCTTCACCGGCTTTTTTGCCATCGTCATCGTCATCGTCCTTCAGGAGCCCGTACACCCCCTTGCGAATCTGGTACAGGGGATACCGGAGACTCAGCCCGTCAATAATTTGCATAATCCCGCTGTTTGAAACCCCCGTAACTTCCCTGATTTTTGCATAGTTCAACGGCCCCCCGCAAAGCATGTCATACAAGGCCCCGTAATCCACATGCTTACTTTTCCGCCGCTTTTTCCGCACGCCCCCTTCCCCCTCCCCGGTTAAAAATCCAGCCCCTCCGTCAGTTTGTCAAGCGCCCCCTTCCCGCGTATTTTATCCCGGAAATCCCCGGCAAGGTCAAACCCTCCGGGCGGAATAAAATCCCAGACCAGCTTTTCCGGACGGAATTCCACAAAGCCCCCGCAGGCGTCGCACCGATGGCCGTACATCGCGCCGCCGCAGCCGGGGCAAACCTCCGGCGGATGATCCCGCGCGTGGGCGGCGATCTTTTCCCGTTCCCCGGCCTCCCGCTTTTTTCTCCAGGGCAAAAATCCCGGTCGTACATCCTGCCAGCCGATAGCCTCAAAAAACATGCCCTTCGGGTTTTTGGGGCATTTCGCCTTTACGACCTCAGCAAGATATTCAAGAAAATTGAACTGCCCGGTAAGCCACGCCGGATCAAGGTTTTGCCCGGCAACTTTCCGGGCGCCCGCGGCGTCAAGGGGGAAACCGGCTTTTTCCGAAAGAGTTATAATATTTTGCGGCGGCGGCGGTTCCGGTCCGGGCGGATTTTCCTCGCGCGAAGAGAGATTTTCTAAGCTGCCGCCGCTATTAATATCAAGATCAGAATCAGAATCAAGATCAAGATCAAGATCAAGATCGTGGGCCGAATTTCCGGTATTTTTGGTATGGCCCACCCCCTTTTTAGGCATGGGCCATGCCGTTTCAGGGGGTGGCCCATCCTCTACAGGGCATGGGCCATATATAATAGAAGGAATTTGCATATATTTTTCCACCGGAAAATCATAATGCCGCCGGTCGGCGATAAACCGCTTAATTTCGTCCGGCAGACCCCGCAAAATGGCCAGCACGCCAAGGAATATTTTGTTTCGGTCTGATATTTTCTGGTGTTTCAGCCACTTCGGAATGACGATATATTCCTCGAAAAAGTACGCCTTTCCCGCCGCCTCGAACTTCTCCATCGCCGCGTTTACCTCGTCCCGGGATATGTCCAGGTCTGTCCGAATCTGCTTCAGCGAGAAATGGTACACCCCCGCGGCGTTGGTAAATTCGTTGGTGAGCAAATGAAAATAAATAAGTTTTTCCAGCGTCGAAATCGAGTCAAACCACTCGTCCGACCAGATAGACGTTGATATATACCGCTGCCGTGTCGTACTATCCATAGCGTTCCCCTCCGAAAAAAATACTGCCAGGCGCTTACTCCGGCATCCACCCGTCAGGCGGCGGCCCGGCTTCGGTGGCGCAGATAATCGCTACCGGGTTTGTGCACCGTCTATGCTCTTTATGCTGCGCGTAGCCGTAATCTTCGCAGTACCATTGCCGTTCCCCATCGTTTGTTTCATACATCGCGTACACCGCCCAGCTATCCGGCCACGCCTTCCCCGTGCGCTGTTCCCACTGCTCCGGCGTCTCCCAGCGGGGCGGGGCTTTCAGTTCGGCCATAACATCATTGATAATATTAATCGCCTCGCTAAGCGAATCCGGGTCATCCACTCCCGAAGCAACCATTATGGCCGATTCCGCTCGTTCCAATAACTCAATTACCTTTTTCATTCCGGCCTCCCTATTCTTCTCCGATACTCGGCGCACTCTTTGGGCTTTACCCATGAGCATTGCCTGGTCTGTTCCCTGCCGTATTTGTCTTTGCCGTATCCGGCGCAATTTGACGGATTTCTGTGTCCCCACGCACCTTTTTTCGGTTTGCGATAATGAGGGCACAAAACGCATTTTTCCAATTTCACTTTCCCTCCTCCTTCCATTCTTTTTTTTCCGCATATTCATCCAGATCGGCTTGTGCTTTGTCAAAATCTCTGCGTTCAGGAAGAAATTTTGATTTAACCCGGTGCATACCGGCGGATGGTGATTTACTCCTGAACGACATAAAAGTTTTACCGGCATTCCATAAACCGGTTGATACAAAAACCTTGCTCCCGTTTTCGTCCAGATAGGTTTTAATAAAATCACATGGTGACGGTTCCGGGTGCGGTGTATGGGGAATTCCCGGACAGATAGTATCTGGCTTTCCTTTATTCGGGCACATACAACAGCGCATATTCTTCATCACAATTCCTCCATGTCAATTTTCTGCGGAATCATCGCCTTCACCTCTTCGCTGTGGGTGATGATCACCGTGTGCCGCAGGGCGCTTTCCGCGTGCGCCGCTTCCAGCATCCGGCAGTACGCCGTCTTGGCCGCGCTGTCCAGGGCCCCGTCCGCCTCGTCCTGAAAACAGGTAAGGAACGCGAAACCCGTGTTCCGTTTGCGGATCACCGCGAAGGCGTCGTAAATCGCCCGCTTGATCCACACCGATTCCCCACCCGACTTGTCGTCCAGCAGCACCGCCTCCCCGTCCGCCGCGTCAATGACGTAGATCAGGAAGTCCTCAATCTGCCGGGTCTTCTTCCCCGCGCCGCCCATGCGGGTCGTGCGGATCTCAATCCTGAACCGCTCCCCGTAGGCGCTGGAAAGAATCCGGTTCGCCGTCTCCGCAATCCCCGGCGCCAGAGCGTCCAGTTCCAGGGCCTGGATGCCGTCCCGGCCAAACCCGCGGGCAATCAGATCCCACTCCGCCCTTTCGGCCATGGCCGCGGCCAGCGTTTCCCGCAGCGCCCCCAGTTCTGCTTCCTTGGTTATAATTTTCTCAAGTTCTTCCTGCCGGGCTTCAACCTCCGCCCGATGGCGGGCAATGATCTCCCGAACACCGGTATAGTCCGCCATTAAGTCGGCGTGTTTTTTCCGGGCTTCCTCAATTTCGACAATAACCGCCGGGTCCGCCGCGGCTTCCAGCGCCGCCAGTTCGGCCTTGCGCTCATCAAGGATTTTACTGTTCGCGGCAATCGCGGCGGTAAGCTGTTCAATCCGGGCCTGGGCTGCCGCGGCTTTAACCAGGGACTGCCTGACACCGGTGATGTCGATTTCCCCCTGGGCCGTCTGGGCCTCCCGGAGCGCCGTATCATCGAAGGGCTCATCTGTCTTCGGCCGGGGTTCGTCAAAAGCAAGAGCGGCAAGCATATCCGTTATCTCAAAAATATTCTTGTCCAGAACGGCGATAGCTTTTTTAAAGCCCTCGATGTTTTCATGGCGGCTTTTAATAAAGGACAAAGCCCGGTTTCTTTTTTCGGTTAGTTCCTCTATTTTCTCCGCCGGTAGTTCCTGGCCGCAGGTGGGGCAGGTTTTATCAAACTCCTGCGCTTCCCGTTCCCGGACACGAATGTCCGATTCATCCGATTGAACCTGCTTTTCCAGTTCCCTCTTGTCATCCAGCGCCTTTTGTTTCTCCTGTTCCGTTTCCCGGACTTTTTGTTGATGTTCCTGCTGCTTTTGTGAGAATTCCCGCTGTTTCTGTAAGTTTTTCTCAAGAATCTGTTGTTTCTTTTCGCTCTCGGCGGACATTACCGCAGCGTAGTGTTCCCAGCCTTGGACCTGTTCCTCAAATGCGGCGCGGTTCTTTATAAGCTTTTCGAATTCTTTCAGAAGGAGTTGATGGGAGATAATCTCCCCTTCCCGCTCCTCAATATCCTCCCGGATAGTGCCTTCGCGGTTCGCCCGCGCCCGCTCTTTCTCCGTCGCAACCTCCAGCCGTTCAATGTCCGCCTTAGCGTCCTTTCCCTTTGCGGTAATCTCATCAAGCTTTTTTACATCGATAGTCAACTCATCCCACCGGCGTCGAATATCCTGTTCCAAATCCGGCTTTTCCGCCACCGCCTGTTCCAGCATCCCCGCCTGAAGTTCCGCGTCGTGGGCCCGGCCGTCCTCCGCCTTGAACCGCTCCATGGCCGCCTCCGCGATCCGCTGGAGATACTCAATCCCCGCAAGCTCCACAAACAGCCCCTTCTTCTCCCCCGCCGTCGCCTCCGTCAAATCCGGCGCCGCCCGGTTCGGCCGTTGGGTCGTAAAGGCCGTCCGCAGATACAGCTCCAGCGGGCCGAAAGTTGAAACCACCAGCTCCTCATAGGGCTTCAGATTCCCGTCAACACCGGCCAGCGGCTCCCAGTCCATGTTATGCGTAGGGCGGCTGAACGCGAAATATTTGCAGGCCCCCGATTTATTCTGCCCGTCTATCTGGACAAGAAACCTCCGTTCTATCCCGTCGGGAGTCCGGTACACCACCTCCCGGAAACTGTCCCGCAGATAGAAATGATCCTGCAGCTTCCCCTTCCGGGTGAGGAGCTGCGGGTAGGGGTGGCAGTTTTCAATCAGCGTGGTCTTGCCCTTCCCGTTGGCGCCGCACAGGGCCACCAGCCCCGCGTCGTAGTCGTCGAAGTTAACCGCAATCTCTTCCCTGCCGATCCCCTTCCGTATCCCCACGGCCCCCCGGACCCGGACCGAAACCAGTTCCCACTCCCCGGAACCCGCTCCGGATTCCCGCCGGATATTTTCCTCAAGCCCGTCAATCTTGCCGGTCATGGACAAGCTGTGTTCCATGAAGTAATCCAGCTTCCCCGATTGCTCCGCCCAGATCTGAAATTTCCCCGGCAGGGATTCAACCCCCGCAATCTCCGCCGCCCGCACCGTTTCCACCGGCAGCTCATTCACCGTTACCCGCGAACCTTCTACGGCCCCTCCTGCCAAAAGTTCCGCGAGTAATTTGTCAGTGTCGATGAGCCCCCGCTGTTCTTTTGTGCAGGTTATTTCCAGCCAGACCCGTTTATAGGCAATGCCACAATCGGGGATTTCGTAGAGCGTGCCAGAACTTTCAATCTTCAGGTTTTGCGGGTGGGGGAAGTCAACACGCGCAGTCCTCGTAAACTTTATTTCGCTTTTCGGGTAAGTCGAAGTATCCACCACATTGAACCCCGCCTGGTGGGTCTCCCCGAAATTCTTCGGGTAGATGCTTCCGGCATAGTAAGCGGGTCGTGCTATGCCCACCTGCTGCGGATTATGGATATGCCCCAGAGCGTAGTAGTCCGCGCCAATGTCCGCCAGGTCATCCACGGTAATGGCAATTCCCGTCCCCCGCTCAACCG
>JAISAN010000232.1 GCA_031266635.1 Treponema sp.
AAGCTCTGTCCCCCAAAGATTTCATCTTGTACAAATAAACCCCGGAAAATATACTCTTTTGTTAGAAAACAATGGCTAGAGTCATCCATGGGGACAGAGCTTAAAAATGACGGCAAAAACATACAAATTAGGCGATATTCCCGTTACCATTGAATACAAAAACATAAAAACCCTGCGTATGACCGTGTATCCCCCTGACGGGCGGGTGTGCATTTCAGCGCCCAAAAACGCCGCGTGGGAATTTATCCGGACCTTTGCCGTTTCAAAAATACCATGGATCGAAAAACACCGGGAAAAATTCCGCCGGAACGCCATGGCCGGAAACCATTTTCAGAACCACGAGATCCATTATGTCTGGGGAGCGCCCTATAAACTGGAACTTGTTGAACGGCGGGGGCATCCCAAAATTATCCTTGAGGAAAATGTTCTGCGGCTCCATGTCAGGCCGGATACTTCAAAAGATCAAAAGCAGAAAATTTTGGATAACTGGTACCGGCGGCTGATCCGGGATGCGGTTCCCCGGTTTATAGAAAAATGGGAGCCGGTTATCGGCGTTGCCGTTAAGGGCGTCTATTTGAGAAAAATGAAATCTCACTGGGGAAGCTGCAACTGCCGGAAACAAACCATACGGCTCAATACCGAATTGGCGAAAAAACCGCCCGAATGTCTTGAATATGTTATAGTACACGAAATGGTCCATATTATCGAACCGTCGCATAACCGCGATTTCTACCGGCTGATGACCGAACACCTCCCGGCATGGAAACTTATCCGCAAAAAAATGAACGCCGGGGAGATATAGGAATTTACGGACCCTGTGGGAGCCGTTGGTTTGTGGGGATTCTGATTTTACTGTTTTAGATACAGTGGTAACTTGGTTATCAGCAATTAAACATTACGAAGATTTTTTTGAAAATTTGGGCGCATTTTTTGCTGTTTCACCGCAAAAAACCGGGCTTTCCGGGGCTCCGCTATCGCTCCGGCCCCGCCTATGGCGTGGCTGCTTCGCACCCCTCCAATCCCTTGCGCGGCCCGTAACCGGCGCTTTTTCGTAGAATCCGCCGCCCATTTTGCGTAATGTTACATTGCTGCTTCGTTATCATGATTTCAGATATGAGTGAGTTTTTCAAAAAATAAGCGCGAAAATTTTGGGCGGCACTCTTGAACATAAATCTTCCCGCACGTACATTATAACAACCGGAGTGTGAAATATGAAAATTATGGTGGCCCCCGATTCATTCAAAGGAAATATGAGCGCCCCGCGGGTCTGCGCGGTTATTGAGGCGGGAATACTGCGGGCGGATAAAGACGCCGGGGTGTTTAAAATCCCCCTGGCAGACGGCGGGGAAGGCACCGCCCGGGCGGTTACCGAAGCTGCGGGGGGGCGTTTCATAACAGCCGCCGTAACCGGCCCCCTGGGTGACCAGGTAAAAGCCGAATTCGGCCTCATCGAAAACGGCCGGGTCGCGGTACTGGATATGGCCAGCGCGTCGGGTATAGAACTCATCAGCAGGGAGCGGCTGAACCCCCTGAAGGCCACCAGCCGGGGGACCGGCGAACTTATCGCCGCGGCCCTGGACTCGGGGGCCCGGGAGCTTATCATCGGGATAGGGGGCAGCGCCACCAATGACGGCGGCATCGGCATGATCAGCGCCCTGGGCTTCAAGGTTCTGGATAACCGGGGGCGGCCTGTTGGGGAAGGCGGCGAGGCGCTGGCGAATATCGCCGTGGTAGACGCTTCCGGGGCGGACCGGCGTCTCAAAGAAGTTTCCATCAAGGTTGCCTGCGATGTGACCAACCCGCTCCTGGGGCCCCGGGGGGCTTCTGCCATATTCGGCCCCCAGAAAGGCGCCACGCCGGACATGGTAACCGTCCTTGACGCGGGGCTTGCCAAACTGGGGAACGCATGGATCAGGGCGGGACTCGCCACAGACGTGGAACAGCCGGGGGACGGAGCCGCCGGCGGGGTCGGCGCGGCCCTGCGGATATGCCTCGGTGCGGCCATGGAATCCGGGGCCATGCTGGTGATGAAATATTCGGGTTTTTTCAGCCGCCTTTCGGAGGCGGATCTGGTCATTACCGGGGAAGGCATGACCGACGGGCAAACCGCGGGGGGCAAACTCTGTTCCGTGGTCGCCCGGGAGGCGCATAACGCGGGGCTCCCCGTGGCCCTGCTTTCCGGGGCCCTGGGAGGGGACGCCCCCGCCCTGCTGGGTTCTTTTGATTACGCGGTTTCCATCGCCTGCGGCCAGACCGGCCTGGACGCCATGATTAAAGACAGCCCCCGGGATCTGGGGTTCGCTGCGGAAAACCTCGTCCGGGCGATCCTCGCCGGCAAAAAAATCCGGGCCTGACATGAGAGAACAGGGGCCCGAAAACCTCAGCGGGATGGACGCCGCCGGTGCCCGGGAATATATCCTCAATTTTATTACCACCCTGAAACTGACGGAAAAAAAAATCCGGGAACTGGACGAAGACCTGGCCCGGTGGAATTCCCGGATTGACCTGGCCCGCTCCCAAGGGAAGGACGATCTGGCGGCGGAGGCGGAAAAAGAAGCCGGGCAGATTAAGGAACGGCAGGCCCAATTGGCCGGAGAAACCGCCGACCTCAAAAGCCGCATCGAAGACATGCGGAAGCAGATTCCCCTCCTGGCGGCCCGGGAACGAAGCGTTGATCCTGACCTGCTGGAACAGGAACTCCTGATGGCCGCAGGCCGCCTTCCCGGCGATGAGGAAAAAGCCCGCATCGAACGGCAGTTCCGGGAAATCGAAAAAAACAGAGCCGCCGATGCCGCCCTTGAGGAACTCAAGGGAAAGATGGCGAAAAACCAGTGAAAAGGAGGCGTACCAATGAGCTCTGTTCCCCTCTTGCCGGACCGGAAGCGGCCCCTTGTGTTCGCCCACCGGGGCTGTTCCTCGCTGGCCCCCGAAAATACCCTGGCATCCTTCAACAAGGCCCGGGAAACCGGCGCGCCGGGGCTTGAACTGGACATCCATGTCTGCGCCTCCGGGGAATTGGTAGTCGCCCATGACGATACGTTTCAGCGGACCGCCGGGGACAGCCGAAGCATAGCGGAACTTGACTACCGGGAGATCAAGACGATTGACGTGGGGTCTTTTTTCGATCCCGCCTTCCGGGGGGAACGGGCGCCGCTGCTGGAGCATGTGCTGGAAGCCTTTTGCCCTGATATGTACATCGACATTGAACTAAAGACCCGGAAAACCAAAGACGATCCCCTGCCGGGCCTTCTGGCGGAGACCCTCAACCGGTTTGGGGACAGAGCTTTGAAATCGGTCACCGTGTCTTCGTTTAACCCCTTCGGCATCCGCGCGTTTAAGCGGCTCTGTCCCCAGGTACCCACCGCCGTTATCTGGAGCGCCGATACGGAAGTCCCCCCCATACTCCGCCGGGGATTTGGCCGTTTTCTCGCCCACTGCGACTACCTGAAACCGGTTTACCGCCAGGTAAACCGCTGGTCCCGCTTCCGGTGGAGCGGCGTAGAAAAACGCCCCCTCGTCCCCTGGACCATTGACGACCGCGCCCTGGCGGAACGGATGCTGAAAACCGGCTGTGCGGGGATCATCACCAACCGGCCGCAGGATATGGGGGGCTTCTCGTGAGCTCTGTCCCTCCGCCCCCGGATTCCGCCCCGCGGCGCAGCTCTGTCCCTATTGTTCCTATTGAAGCCGAACATTTGGCTCCCAAGGCCGCCTCCGGCCGCTCCCTAATCCGCCACGGATCAGCTCTGTCCCTCCTGACCCTGGTTTCCCGGGTCCTCGGCCTGGTCCGGGAAATGGCCAAGGCAAGCCTTTTGGGCACCAGCGCCCTTTCGGACGCCTT
>JAISAN010000245.1 GCA_031266635.1 Treponema sp.
CTCTACTCAAACCGGGAGATATTCCTGCGGGAACTGGTTTCCAACGCGTCGGACGCCCTGGACAAACTCAAGTACCTCACCGTGGCGGACGATGCCTATAAATCCATCAGTTTTGACCCCCGGATCGATATTTCCTTTTTCAAAGATCCGGACAAGCCCGGCAACTCGACCCTCACCGTTTCCGATAACGGCATCGGCATGAACGAGGCGGATTTGGTCGAGTCCCTGGGAACCATCGCCCGGTCGGGGACCAAAGCCTTTCTGGAAAAACTGACCGCCGACGCGAAAAAGGACTCCAACCTCATCGGCCAGTTCGGGGTGGGGTTTTATTCGGCCTTTATGGCGGCGGACCGGATCGAGGTTTTAAGCCGCAAGGCCGGGGAAGAAGCGGCCTGGAAGTGGACCAGCGAAGGGAAGGACAACTACGACATTGAAAGCGCCCAGCGGGACAGCCAGGGCACGACGGTGATCCTCTACCTCACCGAAGAAGGGGCCGAATACGCCAACCGCTGGTCTATCGAGGACATTATCAAACGGTACCCCAACCATGTGGCCTTCCCCATCTACCTTACCTATGACGAAAAAGAATACGATGACAAAGGCAAGGAAAAGGGCAGCAAAACAAAAACCGACCGGATCAATTCCGGCACGGCCCTTTGGCGGCGGGCCAAAACGGAGCTCAAGGACGAGGACTATACCGAATTTTACCAGCAGCTCGGCCACGATACCGAAGCGCCCCTCTTCCATATTCACACCCGGGCAGAGGGAACCCTGGAATACACCACCCTCTTTTATGTGCCGAAAAAGGCCCCCTTCGATATGTACAACATGGATTACAAACCGGGGGTCAAACTCTACGTGCGGCGGGTTTTCATCACCGATGACGACAAGGAACTGATGCCCACCTGGCTCCGGTTTGTCCGGGGGGTCATCGACTCCGAAGACCTGCCCCTGAACGTAAGCCGGGAAATTCTCCAGCAGAACAAGATCCTCCTCAACATCAAAAACGCCTCGGTTAAAAAGCTCCTCTCGGAATTCAAAAGCCTGGCGGACAAGGCCGCCGCGGGCGACGGGGAGGCGAAGGAAACATGGGAGACCTTTATCGGCCAGTTCAACCGCCCTCTTAAGGAAGGGCTCTACCAGGATTTTGCCAGCCGGGAGGCCATTCAGGATCTGGTGCGGTTCAAAAGTACCGCCGCGGAGGGCTGGACCAGCTTTGCGGACTATGTGTCCCGGATGAAAAGCGATCAGAAAAACATCTACTATATTACCGGGGGGGATGAAAAAACCCTCCGGGCCTCGCCGCTCCTGGAGGCCTATAAAGCCCGGGAGATAGAAGTCCTCATCATGGACGACGAGATCGACGACATCGTGATCCCTTCGCTCCATTCCTACCGGAAGGAAACTCCCGGCGCCGACGGCAAGACCGAAAGCCAGTCCTGGGAACTGAAAGCGGTGAACCGGGCAGGCGCCGACGAGGAACTGGGGGAAAAGAAGGACAAGGCCGCGGAGAAGGAAGCGAAGCCCGTTATCGAAAAGATCAAAAAGGCCCTGGGAGACCGGGTAAAGGACGTAAAACTTTCCCGCCGCCTCCACGACTCCCCCTCTTGCATTGTGGCGGACGAAAACGATCCCAGCATCCAGATGGCCCAGATGCTCAAGGCCATGGGCCAAACTGAAATGCCCGATGTTAAACCGATTCTGGAGGTCAACGGCGATCACCCCATTGTGGCGGGCCTCAAGAATACCGAAGACGAAGCGCGGATCGCCGATGTGGCGGGGGTTCTGCTGGATCAGGCCCTTTTGGTGGAAGGGGTGAAGATCAAGGACCCCGCGGACTTTGTGAAGCGATTGAACCGGCTGCTGTCGAGCTAAGCGTACAAAGTCCGTTGACTTTGTAAAAAGGCTGAACCGGCTGCTGTCAAGCTAAGCGAGTAAAGTCCGTTGACTTTGCGAAGCGGCTGAACCGGCTGCTGTCGAGCTAGCAGGTTGATTGGGCTAAAAAGCGGGATAAGCAAATGAGGAATTTACCGCAAAGATCGCCAAGATTACGCAAAGGACACAAAGAATAGGGGTTTCTTTGCGATTGCGAACCTACGGTTCGATGCGTCTTCTTTGCGCCCTTTGCGGTTTCCGAACAGATCTATTACCAAAATTACGGGACAAGCGGACCCGGCAGGGGTTTTACCAGTTCTTTCAAACCGGACCAATTGGGCAGGGCGGTATTTTTATAGGTATCCGCGGCGTCCGGCGGCACAAAAATAACCCCGGTCTGGGAGAAACTGGTACTTCTAAAAACATTTGTTTCCAGTTCAGGCGGGGTTGACCCAAATACCAGATATGAAAGGGCCGTGTCTTCTTCAAAAGCGCCGCTGTCGATTTTTGTAAGCGAGGGAAGGCTTACGGATTTCAAAGCGGTACATCTTCTAAACGCCAGGCCGCCCACGGTCAGCACATTCGGCAGGAATATACCGGTAAGGCTGGTACAGCCGTACACCGCGTATTTGCCCAGCGCGGTCAACCGGGGGACGTACAATGTTTTCAGGGCGATACACCCGGCAAACGCGCCGGAAGCATTATCGTTGGCGTCAACAACCGTTTCCAATGCCGGGGCAAAAACAGTTTCCAGTTGTCCGCAGTTTTTGAAAACGGAAGTATTAATTTTGCTGACCCTGGGCAGTACCGCCGACTTCAAACTCTCATACCCGGAAAAACCGTTGGAGTTAATTTCGGTAACGCTGTCCGGCAAAATCAGCGAAACAATGTTTACCCGGTTTGCCAGCCTAGAGGTTGACGCCGCAATCAAATTCGTACCCGTACATTCCCGCAAGTCCAGAGTAACATACCGGTTCAGTACATCATACAGGGTTTTTAATGTCTCCCCGGTTTCTCCGGTTTTCGTACTGATTGAAAGATCCACCCCGGTAATTTTTACCGGATAGGGATTGGCAACGGTGTTTTCCGGGAGACCGTCCAGATATACTTTCAATTCACCGGTGGATGAGAATTCCCGGGGTTCAGGAAAGGCGGCGGCGGAAATATTGACACTTCCGGTTTCCAGACCCGGATAGATGTGTACCAGTTCCGCGGAACCGGTATCCACATGGTGAGACAGAAAACGGGATTCCATCCGGTAGGTTCCCACCGGCAGAGAGATCTTTTGAGTCTCCGCACCGGCGCCGGTTAAATCAACATACGCATAGGGAATAAAATCGCCGCCGCTTATCCTCGCGGATACCATCAACACCGCTCCCCAGACTTTTTCGCCGGGATACTCGATATTCCAGGATAAAAAGCCCGGTTCTCCGCTTTCAGTTACCGGTGTATCGGGTACAAGCACCAGCGTTTCCGCTCCGTCTTCGGGAATAATTACCCGATCCGTTCCGTAAATCACCTCCAGCGGCGGCTGCCCGGCGCCCTTTTCCAGAAGCCCATAGGCATGGATTTCCCACTCCCCGGCATCCAAAACAAGGGCAAGCTCCTCATCCGCGTCAAGGTAACGGCTTTCCGCGGTCTTGCCGTCTTCCCCGGAAAAATCCAGGCGATATTGTGTGATACCGCTCAGATTCGGATATGCCCCTTCTTCCGGATTTTCTATCCCGCCAATACGGATACTCAGTGTTCCCGGAATCGGGGTTTGTCCGGTTTCATTCCCCCCGCCGGGCTCCTCTCCGGGTTCCCCGCCGGGTTCTTCGCCGGTATTCCCGCCATCCCCGTTTTCCGGCGTCTCCTGCTCTTCGCCGGAGTCCCGCGGATCTTCTGTACCGTCCTCATGTTCCGGTAATTCCCGGATCGGCGGGCCGGAAACCGGTTCCGTCAGGTCCGTTCCCGCCAGAGGGGAACAAGCGGAAAAAACAAGGAACAGCAGGGCTGTACTTCCCCAAACCGTAAAATTAAAGAACCGAAAATTTACACGCATAATTGCCTCCGTTTTATATATGGGGCAAAGCCGCTGTTTTGCTTTAATTAAAAACAAAAAAAATGTATGCTGTTCAAATAGAGATGAAAAACAAGGCCCCGGAATCGGCAGACCGGGAAGATAAAAAATTTACCCGCATGACTACCGCTCCGGTTGAGCGCTTGGTGTGCGGTTTAGCGGGTCCCGGAATTGTGATTAATCTAATCTCCGGACTTTATAATATGGCGGATACCTATTTTGTCAGCTCCCTGGGAACCAGTGCGGCCGGGGCGGTTGGTATTGCCTATCCGCTTATGTCAATTATCCAGGCACTGGGGTTCTTTTTTGGACAGGGTTCGGGGAATTTTATTTCCCGGGCCCTGGGCGCCCGGCGGCATAACGAAGCCCGGCAAATGGCGGCCACCGGATTTTTTACCGCCCTCCTAATCATCGCCGCCCTGGCCGGGCTGGGGCTTGCTATGCTCCCATCCCTGGCGCGGCTTCTGGGCGCCACTGAGACCATACTCCCCTACGCGGTAGAATATATCCGTTTTATCCTCGTCGCCGCCCCGGCTCTGGCCGCTTCCATGATCTTGAACCAGATACTCCGTTTTCAGGGAAGCGCCATGTATTCCATGATCGGCATGGTTGCCGGGGCAATACTCAACATCTTTCTGGACCCCCTGTTTATCTTTGTGTTCGGCCTTGGCATACGGGGAGCCTCCCTGGCAACCTGTTTGAGCCAGCTTGTAAGCTGCGGCATATTATTGATCGGCTGTTCCCTGAAGGGGAATATTTCCATCCAATTTCAAAATTTTTCCCCTGCCCGGTCAAATTACCGGGAAATCATCCGGGGCGGTATTCCCGCCCTTCTGCGGCAGGGGCTGATGAGCGTTTCAACCATTGTAACCAACCATTTCTCGCGGGCCTATGGGGACGCGGCTATCGCGGCCATATCAATAGTAAACCGGCTGTTTATGTTTGCCAGTTCCGCGATGCTGGGTTTCGGCCAGGGCTTTCAGCCGGTCTGCGGTTTTAACTACGGGGCCAGGAAGTACAACCGGGTAAAAAAGGCCTTTTGGTTTTGTGTAAAATTATCGTCCGCGGGGTTGCTGCTTATTGGGGCGCTGATGATGCTATTTTCCCCCCGGATAATCGCCCTGTTCCGCAAAGATGATCCGGAGGTACTCCGTATCGGCATACTTGCCCTGCGTCTGCGCTGTATCGGCCTTCCCTTCAATGGGTGGATTGTGATGAGTACCATGATGACCCAGACTATCGGCAAGCCGGTGGAAGCGAGCCTGCTTTCTATGGCCCGGCAGGGTCTTTTTCTTATTCCCGCCCTGTTTATTTTTACCCCCCTTTTGGGCCTCCTGGGTATTCAGATAAGCCCGGTCATCGCCAATATCGCCGCTTTCTTCTTTGCCATCCCGCTGGTAAGCGGCATATTGCGGAATATGCGGGAAACGCCGGCAGGCGGGCTTCCGGGTATCAAAGCCCGCGGCGAATGAGATCACCGGATATCTTGAATAAAACTCCGCCAGGTTTTATAGTTGAAGCTGTTCCAAAACTCCGAATTTTGGAACAAGCGCGGTTGTTTTTACGTTTTTAAGGAGGCGCAGGGGTATTCATGAGTGAATCCGAAATTGAAACAAAGACCGAACCCAAGGCGGAACCTGTTGATTTTTCCATTGAGGAATTGGGCAGGCGCAGTATCAAGTCGCCGCTGCACCTGTCCACCATCCTGGGTGATAAGATCGCCAATTATGTGACCGATGATCAGTTTGTCCGGCTGGATGTAGCGGTAAAACTGGGGGCCCAGCCGTCGATGAAGCGGCACCAGGCGCTGGAATGTGCGGGCCCCCGGGAGATGCTCTACTTTATGCCTGCCCATGTTCACGCGGGAATCGTAAGCTGCGGCGGCCTCTGTCCGGGGATCAACGATGTGATCCGGTCCATTGTCCGCTGCCTTTATTACCGTTACGGCGTTACCCGGATATCCGGAATCCGCTACGGCTACCTTGGCTTCCTGCCCGAGTACCAATACGGCATCAAACCCCTGGACGCCGATATTGTGGATGATATTCATAAACTGGGGGGAACCTACCTGGGAAGCGCCCGGGGGGGCGGCAAAGAGGTGGACAAGATCGTGGACACCCTGGAACAGCTCAACATCAATATGCTTTTTACCATCGGCGGGGACGGAACCCAGAAGGGTTCCCTGGATATTGCCGAGGAAATTGACCGGCGGAAGCTCAAGATCGCCATAGTGGGTATTCCCAAAACCGTGGACAATGATTTTATCCTTATCGACCGGTCCTTTGGTTTTGATACGGCGGTATCCAAGGCGGTGGAAGTGGTGGCGGCGGCCCACATGGAGGCCAGTTCCGCCATCAACGGCATTGGGCTGGTTAAGGTGATGGGCCGGGAATCAGGATTTATCGCCGCCCATACCGCCCTGGCAAGCCACGAGATCAACTTCGTTCTGATCCCCGAGATCCCCTTCAACCTGGAAGGTGATAACGGCTTTCTTAAACATCTGGCGGAGCGGCTCAAAAAGCGCAAACACGCGGTGATACTGGTGGCCGAGGGGGCCATGCAGGATCAGATCCTTACGGAACGGAAAACCGATGCCGGAGGAAACCTCAAACTGGCCGATGTGGGCACCTATCTCCGGGACCGGATTGTCAAATATTTTAACGAAAGGAAAATTGAGATCAACCTCAAGTATATCGACCCCAGTTACATTATCCGTTCCGCCCCGGCCAATCCCGGCGATTCCATCTATTGTGAACGGCTGGGAAACGCGGCGGTCCATGCCGCTATGGCGGGTAAAACCAAACTGATCATCGGCCTGGTGAACAATGAATTTGTCCACCTCCCCATTAAATCGGTTATTTCCCACCGCAACCATGTAGACCCCGAGGGAAACCTCTGGCGGGACACCCTGGACGCCACCCACCAGCCGGTGCTTATGACCAACAAACAAGATTACGAAAAAAATGAGTAAACAACCGGAAACAACATACATTCAGCAGGGCGGTCCTCATTCGGATTTTTCCGGCGGGGAACTGGATCAGATGTTTTCCCAGGCCCTTTCCCGCGCCGCCGCCGCCATAGGCGGTGTTTCAAAAACCCTCATCCTGCCCCCGGATATTACCCGCTTCCACTCACGGGCGGGTTTTTTCACGGATATTGCCTGCCGGGAACTCGGCGGCGCCGTTACCGTTTTACCCGCCCTGGGGACCCATATCCCCATGAAGGATGAAGAATTGGGCCGTATGTTCCCCCATACGCCCCGTGATAAATTCCAAATCCACAACTGGCGGGACGATGTGGTGGAACTGGGCCGTATTGAAACGGACTGGGTTGAAAAGGCTGCCGCCGGCGCGGTTCGTTATGACTGGCCGGTTCAGGTAAACCGGAGCCTCCGGGACGGGGGTTTTGACCTGATCCTCTCCATCGGCCAGGTAGTCCCCCATGAAGTAATCGGTATGGCGAATCACGCGAAAAATATTTTTGTGGGAACCGGCGGCAAGGAAGCGATAGACAAAAGCCATTTTGCCGGAGCGGCCTATGGTATGGAGCGGATGATGGGCCGGGCCGATACCCCGGTGCGGGCGCTGTTTGACGAGGGCTTCCGCCGTTTTGGGGATCAACTGCCGCCGGTGCTTTGGGTGTTGACGGTAATCGGCCCCCGGACTAAAGAAGAGGCGGCGAAAAAAAAGCCCGGACCGGAAAACCAGGGCTCCCTCGCCGTCCGGGGCCTTTTTGCGGGATTCGGCCGGGAATGTTTTGAAAAGGCCGCGGCCCTGGCCCGGGAAGTAAATGTGGATATTCTGGATGAACCCATAAAAAAAGCGGTGGTTTATCTTGAACCGGATGAATTCCGCACCACCTGGCTGGGAAACAAGGCCATATACCGGACCCGGATGGCTATGGCCGACGGGGGGGAGCTTCTTATCCTGGCGCCGGGGCTGGAACGGTTCGGCGAGGACCAGGCCATTGACGCCCTGATCCGCAAACACGGGTACCGCCCCGCAGCGGTGATCCGGGAACGGGTCCGCAGGGATCAGGAACTGGCGGCGAATCTCAGCGCTGCGGCCCACCTGATCCACGGTTCCAGTGAGGGCCGTTTTACCGTTCGGTATTGTCCGGGGCCGGGCCTCAGCCGGGCCGAAATTGAATCGGTGGGTTATGAATGGGGCAGCCTTGACGAAGCCCTCAAGCGCTACGACATCAGGGTCCTGAGTCTCGGCTGGAATACCCTCCCCGGCGGGGAACGGATATTCTTTGTGCCAAACCCCGCCCTGGGCCTTTGGGCCGAAAAAGAACGGTTTAACGCCGGGCAGACGCCGTCATAGGCCCCGGAAGAACCGGCTTATGAATCGGACCGCGGGTTCGCCGCGGCCGGGGGAACAAGAACCAATGCCCCGCTTTTGGGGTCCCGCCGTTCCGTTCCCTGAAAAACAAGTTCCGTCAAGACCCCCGGCGCGTAATCTTCTACCAGTTCCCGTCCGCCCCGGACCAGGATTAAGCCCCGGCCGGAACAGCCGTAACGGCCAAAAGCGGCGCCGGGTTTCCCGCCGGCCCCGCTTGAGTTTACCGGAAAGGGGTCGGAAATGATCCGTACCAGTACCCTTGCGGCCTTCCCCGCGTTGTCCGTGTTTCCGCCCCCCGCGGGCCCGGTACAGATAAAACTGAGGGTTGCCCGTTCCTTGGGAATACCCGCGGCGGCGGACAATTTTACCAGGGCCGGGGCGGCCCCTTCCGTATCAAAGGCAAAATGACACCAGCGGTTTTTAGCCCGCCCGCCGGGGAAAGGGCAGGTTCCGGTATGGGGACAGGGCGCGGCGGGCCGCCTGCCCCGTTTCAAAAAAGAATCCCTGAGGGCGGCGATAAATTCCCCGGAACGGGGAACTCCCGGTTCAACAACCAGGAGGGAACCATCCTCCGCGGCAAGGGAAGATAAAAAAGACGCCTGTTTATCCGCGAAACGCCGGAACGCGGCGGAATCATGGGGGGAAATATTTTCGTAAAGCTCGTTAAAAAAATTGACCGCCGCCACAAGCCGGGCGGGAGAACCGCCCCGGAAGCCGTCCCCGGTAGGCCGGATAAAGGCCCGCACCGTTTTTATTTTCCAGGGACAGGAAGCGCCGGAAAGGGCGGCAAAAATTTGTTTCCCCGCTTCCATGACCGCGGCGGATCGATCAATACAACGAAATTCGAGGGCCCGGTTCCGCAGTTCAGGCCGGCATATCCAGAGGGCCGCGGGCAGGGTAAGGGGCCCGGCGCCGAGGTCAACAAGGGCGTCCCCGTCGTGGAGGGGAAGGGACAGAGCCGGGAGCAGGCGGCAAAGCCGGTAGAGATTCCAGGGGAGAAAATACCGGAGATAAGCGGAAAGAAGGCCCGCCTGCCCCGGATAAGCGGCGCCCCGGTCTCCCCGGCCGCTGGTAAGAAGCCGGGAAAGTTCCGCCACATCCCCCGGCAGGGCGGAACGGAACTGTTTCGGCACGGGAAAAACCCGGTCCACCAGGCCGGAAAAGTCATTGAGGATCCGGCGGCTTTCAGGGGAGAGGGGCGGAAATAAAATCACCCGCTTGTATCTCCCGGCGGTTCAGCCTTTCCGGGTTTTAGAAGATAATACATATCCAGCAGTTTTTTCCGCAGGGCGGCGATCTGCGCCCGAAGGTCCTGATAATCCCCGGCGAGTTCCCGGTACAATTCTTCCCGGGCGCCCTCCACCGTAAAATGCCGCTCGTAAAGCAGGTGTTTAAGGCGCAGAAGAATCTGTATATCCCGGTCAGAATAATACCGTTTTCCCAGATTATCTTTCCGGGGCCGGATCAGGGGGACCTCCTGTTCCCAATAACGGATAACATGGGCCTTTACCCGGAGCAGGCGCGTTACATCGCCAATTCCATAGGACCCCATCTTAGCCTCTTTTCGTTTTTCCCGGAGAGGCCCGAAGCTCAATCGAAACGGGGATGAGGGAAAATCCCAGGTCCCGCCGGATTTTGTTTTTAAGATAGGAAACGTAAGCTTCACTCACCGCCTGGGGCCGGGAAACAAAAAAAATAAAACATACCGGATTGGCGGAACTCTGAACCGCGTATTTAACCTTAAACCGGGTCCGGGGGCCTATGGGCGGCGGATATTCCCCCAGCCAACGTTCCAGGGCCTGGTTTAAGGCGGCGGTTTCTATCTGAATCGTAAGCTGGCGGTACATCTTCAGCGCCGTATCAAGGAGTCCGTCCACCCCGGTTCCGTTTGCGGCGCTTACGGGAACGATGGGGGCGTATTCCATCTGGCCGAACAAAAAACGGATCCGGTCGGACACCGCTTCAAAGGCGTTTTTTACCTGGGGCATGGTGTCCCATTTATTAAGGACCATGATAAGCCCCCGGCCCCTGTCGTGGGCCAGGGCGGCGATTTTTTTATCCTGTTCCGACAGCCCCTCCCCGGCATCAATAATAAGAAATACTATATCCGCCTCGTTGATGGTTTTAATCGCCCGGTTTACCGAATAATATTCAACATTTTCGGTAACTTTGTTTTTCCGCCGGATTCCCGCGGTATCCAGCGCCAGAAAATCCCGGCCTTTCCAGGTAAAAGCCCCCTCCACCACATCACGGGTAGTACCGGGAATTGTGCTTACAATAGACGCCGCCGAAACCGTAAGCCGGTTTGAAAGGGTGGACTTTCCCGTATTGGGTTTCCCCAGCAAAGCGACCCGGATGGGCCGTTTTTCCGCATCCTCCTCTTCTACCTGGGAAAAATCCAGACGTCCCACTATCGCCGCTTCCAGCTCCCCCACATTGTCCCCATGTTCCGCGGAAATGGGATACACTTTTTCAAACCCATAGGACAGCAGATTCCAGACTTCCGCCTCCCGCCGGCCCCCTTCGGTTTTATTAACCGCCGCGATAAGCCGGTTTTGGCAGGGCCGCAGAAGTTCGATAAATTCCTCATCCTCCGCCGTAAGTTCCCCCGCCTCAAAAATGAGTACCACCAGATCCGCCCGCTTCAGGGTTTCCAGGGTCCGCTCCACCACCAGGTCGTCCAGCGCCGGAGAATTTCCCGCCCCCTCAAGCCCCCGGCGCCGCTGCTTTCGGCCTGCCGCGCCGGAATAGTCCCGGTCCATCTTAAAGCCCCCGGTATCAACCAGCCGCACAGGTCTGCCGGCGATAAAAGCGTCCATTTCCACCGGATCCCGGGTAACGCCGGGGCTGGGATCGGTGATGGCCCGGCGCTTGTGCAGCAGCCGGTTAAAAAGGGTAGATTTCCCCACATTGGGCCGGCCCGCCAGTACTACCAGGGGGAGGCGGCGGTATTTTTTTTCCGGATTAAATTCCATATACATATAGTTAAACCCTAGGCGGGGGAAAGGTCTCCGCCATCCAGGTTTCCACCAGGGAATTAACCTGATGATAGGATCTGGAACTCAGGGCCTTCCCCGCCAGGGCGCGGCATTTTTCCAGGCTCGCCCCCCGGATAATTTTTTTCACCTGGGGTATGGAAGAGGCGGTCATGCTGAATTCATCCAGGCCCAGGCCCAGGAGCAGCGGAGTAAGCGAAGGGTCCCCTGCCAGTTCCCCGCACATGGCCGCCTGAATCCCCCGCTGATGGGCCGCGTCAATGGTCATGCGCAGGAACCGGAGTACCGCCGGATGGGCCGGCTGCGCCAGATAATTTACCCGTTCATTCCCCCGGTCCGCCGCCAGGGTATACTGAATCAAATCGTTGGTCCCTATGGAAAAAAAATCGGACTGTTCAGCCAGAACATCCGCGGTCATTGCCGCCGAGGGAATCTCAATCATGGTTCCCACTTCGATATGCCCGGCAAAAGCATGGCCCCGTTTCCGGCATTCATCCCTGGCCTCTTCCAGCATAAACAGCGCCTGTTCCAGCTCCTCAATGCCGGAAATCATGGGGAACATAATCCGCACATTACCGTCCATACTGGCCCGGAGTATGGCCCGGAGCTGGGTTTTGAACAATTCAGGATGGGCCAGGGAAAAACGGATCGCCCGCCAGCCCAGGAGGGGATTTTTTTCATCAATCCGCAGACCGGGCAGCAATTTATCCCCCCCCACATCCATTGTTCTGATAGTAACCGGAAGGTCCCCCACGGTCTTGAGTACATGGCTGTAGGCCCGGTATTGTTCTTCCTCATCAGCGGTCTTCCCGGCGGTGAGAAAAAGAAATTCGGAACGGTAAAGGCCAATCCCTTCGGCCCCGTAACGGCTTATCTGTTCCGCCTCTTCCGGCACCTCGATATTCGCTTTAAGGCTTACCCGGTGCCCGTCCAGGGTTTCAGCCGGCAGATCCCGCAGGTCCAGGAGCTCGGCGTTCATTTTGCGGAACCTGTTGATAGCTCCCTCGTTCTGAATCACAGCCAAGCGATCCGGGTTAACGATCACATCACCGGTAGCGCCGTTCACCACCAGCTTATCGCCGTCCTTGATTTCTTTGGTAATATCCGAAAGCCCCAGTACCGCGGGGATATTAAAGGCCCGGGCCAGAATCGCCGTGTGGGAAGTACGGCTTCCCATATCCATCACCAGACCCTTTACATGGGCCTTGTTCATGTTCAGCACATTGGAAGGCAAAAGATCATGAACCACCAGGATCACATCCTGATTCAGATCCGCCAGGGAAAAACGGGTAATGGAAAGGAGCTTGTCGATTAACCGGCGGGATACATCAGAAATATCTATGGCCCGCTCCCGGAAAACCGGGTCCGGAGACGCCGCGAGCTTGAGGGCCAGTTCATGGGACATCTCCCAGACAATCCATTCGATATTCTGCAGATTCGCCCGCAGCCGTTCCTTAATCTGCTCCTGAAAATCAGTATCTTCCAGCATCAAAAGATGGGCCTCAAAAATATCCGCCTGTTCCTTGCTCATCTCCCGGGACGCCTGTTCATACAGGGCCTGTATTTCCGCCGCCGCTTCTCCATTGGCCTGAAGCAGCCGGGTCCACTCGGCCTCAAGCTGGTTTTTGCGTATAGTGTACCGGGGAATTTCGGGAAAATCTTCCTCCAAATACAGAAAAGCTTTACCAATCGCGATGCCGGAGGATGATGGAATCCCGGAAAATGTCTTCATTTAATTAAGAATAAACGAAATACCGTGTTATTGTCTACCTGATATGGTATACTGACAGCAAGCATGGACGAAATTTATGCCCCCAAAGCCCCGCCGCCCCCTTCCCGGCCGCCCTATTGCCTCCGCTGCGCCTATTTCAGCGTCAGCTGGGACCCCGCGCTTCCCCGGGCCTGCGATTTTTTCGGCTTTAAGTGCCAAAACATGCCGTCCCTGGAAGTATTCAAGGCCACCGGGCGGAATTGCACCTTCTTCAACCCCAGGGGGGAGAAAAATGAAGCGCCGCGTTGACCTTACTCTCTTTTTGTTCGTGAGGTTCGTGGTAAAATAAAAATTCCCGCGCGGAATCGCGTACCCCCCTTGACATTATTTTCAAGTCATGGTATGAGATTTGCTGAGGGCAAAGAAAGGAGCATATCCGGCATGGACGCCGCCAATACTCGTTCGCAAACCGTTTTTTCGCACCCGGCTTCCCGCTATAACGCCGTACTGTTCTATAATAAATTCTTACCCCCCCCCCCCCCCCGTCACATTTAGCGTAGTATTTGTAGAATTACCGCTATATAGAGCGTATTGTGGCAGATCCGGAACGGGTCTTACCCAGGCTGCCTTAAAAATTGAAACCTTCACCGTATCCCCCAAACATTCCGCGCCGGATGCAGGCAAATCCATCGCGGATTTATGTAAACCCGCACCGGGCGGAGTCCCGTCCGCCATATTCCCTGTCAAGGAGCGTTAAGATGCCAGCTCCCAGAGACAAATTTGGTGCACCCTTGCGTGTACCATACCCGTTGGTTTGCGCCGGTACGCTTTTTTCATTCAACACACATTCAGATAACGACTGTTTGTACTGAGAATAAGGCGATGGGAGATTTTAGGAGGAAATAAAATGACATCATCATCAAATCCGGGCGTAGGGATAATTTTTTTACCACTGCTTATTTTAATCGTTATAATTGTTGTCTTTGTAAAATATAGTAAAGCCTTCAAGAAAACCGGACAGAAAGGCGCATGGAAGTACATACTCGGTAGTATCGGTGTTTTTTATGGATGCTTGATTGCAGGTAGTATTGTTGTTGGCATTATACGAGGCGGTAATAACGAGCCAAGCGTTGCCGTTGTTGCTATTGTTAGTGTTATATTTGGTCTTTTAGGTGTGGCGGCGGGTGTTTTAATCTGCCGCAAAGGACTTATAAAAGCGAAAATGAAAGCAGGGGAAACAGCGGCCAGAGTTTCTTCATTCGCACATTTGGCGGAGAACTCAACCGAAGACATAACAGATCCCGATAAAATAAATGACAGGCCGGGTATCATTCTTATTATCAGGGAAAATCGTTTTACCGGAAAAGCCGCTCTCAATACCGTCCTCCTCAATGGCGTAGAAATTGGAAAAATGGACAACGGCGCTTATCTTTCGGTAAAAACGGAAAAGGCTCTCAACAGTATTACACTCAAGGAGCTTAATCAAAGCCTCAATGTAATAATGGGAAACGGGGAATGTGCCATAGTCCGCTGGTACTACCAAGGACTAAATGACCCACACATTGAGGTAAAGCAAAAAGCGGCGATTGAGGAATTACTGACCGTTGAAGCGGCGGCGGCGGA
>JAISAN010000257.1 GCA_031266635.1 Treponema sp.
GCAACGCACGCCCGGCGCTCAGGAAATGCTACAGTATCCGGTAAAGGCGCGAAGGCTGGATTAGCAAGGTAGCATACCTGAGCAGCGCGCCGCGGGACGGAGTAAAAACAGCCCCAGCCGGGGCTGTCGTTCAAAAACAAGCACCGCACGCCCGGCGCTCACCAAATGCCGCAATATCGGTTAGAAAGAATTTATTGACATACAACAGGACCGCAACCACTATGAGGCTGCTCATGAAAAATTTTGATCAGCCTCATTCCAGCTCTTTCTCCCTTACCCTACTTCCCCAAACACATCCAGCAGGAAAGGGTTCAGGAACAACAAACCATCCCGGTTAAGGGCCGCGCGGTCCTGCCGCAGTAGGCCCCGGTTCCGCCACGCGGCCAGGCTTTGCGGGATGGCTTCTTCCAGCGTACAGCGGAACCGGCGGCGAAAGGCGGCTGCATCGGGGCCATTGGTATAACGGAAACCCATCAGGAGCGTTTCCTTCATCAAAGCCGGCGGGTCAAGAAATTCTTCGGTAACGGGAACCGGGCCGGAAGCGCCCGGCGATCTCAGAGCCGTAGCGGCGGTGGCGGAGGAATGGGCCGCAAGCCAGGCGTCCACATCGGGACATACCGTATGCCGGCGGCCCGTTCCGGCCTCATCGTCGATGATCGTTCCCGAAGCGGCGGGCCCAACGCCGATCCAGTTTTCCATCCGCCAGTAGCGAATGTTGTGACGGCACTGTTTCCCCGGCAGGGAAAAATTGGACACCTCGTACTGTTCATAGCCTGCCGCCTCCAGAAAATCACGGCCCCGGATCCAGAGCCGGTCCGCCTCATCCGCCGGGGGCAGCGCGGACCGGGGCCGGACGGCGAGCACTGTCCCCTCCTCCACCGTAAGGCTGTAGAGGGAAATGTGGCCCGGTTTATACACTAAAAGTTTTTCAATATCGTTTAGTAAAACTTTTTCATGCTGAAAGGGAAGCCCCGTCATAAGATCCGCGGAAAAATTATCGCCGAAAATTTCAGCTACAAGCTTAAGCCGTTCCGTAAGCAGCCGCCCCTCCCCCACCCGGTGAACCGCCCGGCGGGAGGGCTCATGGAAGCTCTGTACCCCCAGACTTATCCGGCTTACGCCTCCCGCGCGGCAGGCCTCAAGAAACGCCCGGTCCGCGGATTCAGGATTAACCTCCACGGTAAATTCCCCCGGCTGTCCCGGCAAAATCGCGGCAAGTCCTCCAAGGAGCCGCGTCATTCTGTCCGCGCCCAGTACCGAGGGCGTTCCGCCGCCTATATAAACCGTGGGAACCTGCCCAACGCCGTAACGGCGGAAACGTTCCTCCCCTTCAAGCAGCAGGGCGTCAATCAAAGCATCCATCCGGCCATCGTTCGGCGGTGCGGGAACCGAATAAAAATCGCAGTAATCGCAGGCGCCGGCGCAAAAGGGAATATGTACATATAAAGAGGCGCAAAAAGGGACAAGGGACATACGGCTCTCCGTCTTCGGCATTTTAACGTGAAGCCCGGAGAGCGTCCATCATTTTGGGCGCTATGGCAGGGGGGACGGGCGGCGGTAACATAACACATCCGGCATTAGCGCCGGTCCCGGCGGAGCGGCGGGCGTCCGCGCCGGTATCCCGCACAGCTCGTTTCCGCTGCCGTTCATTCGCGGCGGGGGCTAATATCCCGGCGAAGCTCCGGTTCGGGCTGCTGCGCGGAGGCTCGCCCCGCGGAGGCTCGCCCCGCGCCGGGCCTAAGGCGTTCCCAGCCGGGTAAGCGGCCAGCAGTGGAACAGCGCCTTGCCGGCAATCAGATTTACGGACACCGGCCCCCAGGTGCGGGAATCATTGGTGTTGCTCCGGTCATCGGAGACCACAAAACATTCATTTTCACCAAGAACGATCCGGTCCATATTTCCCGAAAAAGGAATTGAATCATCCCAAAGGGCAGGCACATGGGGGATGGTAATTTCATACAGTATATCGGAAAGTTCAAATTCGGTAAGGCTGTAGGGATCAGCGGCGGGTTTTACCCTGAAAACAAAATTGGTCATGGTCAGTTCATCTCCCGGCAGGCCGATGACCCGTTTAACATACACCTGATCTTCCATTCCCAGAAGACTGAGCCGCTGGGCGGTAAAAAACCGGACAAAGCCGTCCAGAATCAGCAGGGGAAAGCTCCGCTTTTCATCCCGCCCCATTTCTACCAGTACAATATTTCCCCGTTTGAAGGGAAGCGGCCGGTCAAAAAAATCCACATCGGGAAAAAAAGAATAGGCCGCGAAAGAAGAAAAAACAAAACGGTCCCCCGGTTGGAGACCCGGCAGCATGTTTTCGTTTTCCAGAACCCGCATGGAAAAGAAAAAAGTGGTCAACACGTTATATAAAATATAGAGAACCAAAAAGCAAAGACAGATATAAAGAATTTTCCCCCGCTGATTTTTCTGGGCCGCGTATGAATATCTCCGCCATTTGTCAAACATAGGCATCCTACCTGATAAGGCCGATACGCTTCAGGGGCCAATAGATAATTGCCCCTTTCCCCAGAATCTTTGAAGTCCGAACCGGCCCGAAATACCGCCCATCCCGGGAATTGTCCCGGTTATCTCCCAGGGGAAACACCCGGCCCTCCGGCACATACCAGCCCAGATAATGCCGGGCCAGGAGCATCCGGTAGCGGTCATCCTGGGGCAGGGCGCCCCGGAGCGTCTCAAGCCGGGCCTTTTCATGGGCCAGATAATCGGGATACCGGAGAGAGCCGAGCCCTGCCGCGGCGGAACGGAGCTCCTCAGGCGGAGAAATACCGAGGTCCGCATAAGCCGCCGCCTTGCCCGCCGCTTCCAGGACAGGATATTGGGCCGTATCCATAAGGCGGCTGATCCGGTGGTTCCAGTTTCGTCCGGTCTGATAATCCCGCTCGTTCACCCATCTTTCCTCACCGGCAAAACGGACCCGCAGCTCCCCTTTTTCCATCACAAAGCGGTCGCCCGCCATACCCACCGCCCGCTTAATCAAAAAATGGGCCTTCGGTTCCCCCGCTTCATCCCGGTCTATATCAATCAGCGAAAGGGTGAGCATATAGATGATCCGCTGGGCAATATCAAAAACCGGGCCCCGGGAAATATACGAAGGGTTTTCAAAAATGATAATATCATTCCGTTTCGGCTTGACGGGACTGGGAAGCTTGGCCAAACCGGGGAGCAATTCCGGGCCATAGACGATCTTGTTGACAAAAATCCGGTCGCCGATGAGCAGGGTGTCAATCATGGAGCCCGAGGGAATCTGATACGCCTGAACAAGGTACTGGTTGATCAAAAGCACCATCCCGGCGGCCCAGAGAAAAGCCTCGATCCAGTCCAGCACGGGATTTTTGCGCCGCTGTTTTTCTTTTTTAATCCGCCGGCGCCGGGCTCTCCGGGTCAAATACCCTTCGGTAAGCTCCTGAATCCGGTCAAAAAAATCACGTTCTCCTGACATTAGAGCCTCTTTCAAAACTACAGCAATGGCAGAAATGTATGCCTAAAGCAGGTTCCGGGGGTCCTGCCGATAGGAAAAAGCGGGGCCCCTCTCCGCGGCACATACGGCGGCCTAAAGGCCGCCTCCCTTTTCAGGGTATTGCAGCATTTGGGGAGCGCCGGGCGTGTGGTGCATTTTTGGTCCACAGCCCCTGCCGGGGCTGCATTTTCCGCGCCCCCTCCTTTTTCCCACCGCCACCCTGCGTTACCGGATATTTGGCATACATTTCTGAATTCCCGTAGTGGTGAATCGTTCATGGTTAAAGGTAGCTCTTTCAAAATTGGAATTTTGAAAGAACCTCATATTATAGAAAACTACCACGAAGCGCCATCGTTGACAAGGCATGGGAGGGGGGCCTATAATTCGGCCATGTTTGGAAAAAAAAACCGGGACGCCGCGGGGGACCGGGAGATACTGCCGGAAGATCAGATCCACCTGAAGCCGGTTTTAGGCCTGCGGCCGGGAATTTATCTTACCTTTATTTATTCTTTAATTATTCTGATTATCCTCTTTTTTATTCTGCTCTACCCCGGCCTTTCCCGGCCCGGTTCCATAGTACGCCTCAAGACCGAACCCGCCGGGGCGGCTCTCCGGGTGGACGGACTTTATATGGGAACCAGCCCCGCCAGGATTTTTGTCCCCCGGGGCGTCCATGATTTTGAATTGATCCTTCCCGGTTTTAGCCCGCTCCGGTTTACAGAAGATATTAAAGGCCGCCTTTTTGCCTCCCTGCTCTTTCCCCGGGTGCATCCCCTTGAAAAACAGCTTTCCGCCGCCGGCGCTGTGGAAAGCCTTGCCCTGGGGGCCGCCGATTTTGCCGCCTGGACCTTTGCCGGGGAGCCTACCGCCGCCTATCAGATACCCCTGAGCCTTTCCGAAGGCGCTTACCGTTCAGGCCCGGCGGCAAAAAACGAACAAGTGGCCATGGACAATATCATCAGGGCCGCCAGCCGTTTTGGCGTAACCAGGGCCGCGCTGCGGGATCTGATCCGGGCAAAAGTCCTGATCGACAATGGAGGGCTTTCCCCCTCGCCCATAAGCCTTTTCCGTTCCGCCGGGGATATAACCGGGTTTCTTTCAGAAACGCCGGGGGCCGCCGCATGGCTCGCCGGTATTCTCCCCCCGGAAGCCGCCTCCCTGGTTACAGAATCATCCTGGTATCAAACGCAGAGCCGGGAAGGGGAAAATACAAGGGCCGCCGAACGGCTCCCCGCCGGTCCGGGGGGGCGTTTCCGGCTTGGCCCGGTGAATTTTACCGCCATCCCCGGCGGCGTCCTGGCGCAGGGGCCGGTTTTTCCCCGGAAAATCAACATCGGCGACTTCTGGCTCAGCGAAACCGAAGTTTCCCCCAGGGCGTTTGAAGCTTTCCTGGCCGCCCGGCCCCAGTGGGCCCGGGAAAATCTTGAAAGCCTCCGGGAACAGGGCCTGGTTACCGGGGATTACCTTTCCGGGGGCTATACCGGTGCAGGCGCCCAGGAGATGGTCTCCTGGCACGCCGCCAATGCCTTCTGTTCCTGGCTTTCAAGTCAGCTTCCCGCCGCTATGGAGGACTGGGAAGTCCGGCTCCCCGCCGAAGCGGAATGGGAATACGCCGCCCGGTCCGTGGAAAACTGGACCGTTTCGGAAATCCGGGACCTTTCAGGCGGCAGTTGGGAATGGTGCGGCGACCCCTATGCCCCCTTGAACTTTATCGAGGCCCCGCCGGAAGCCGCCGAAGCGGTAGGTTCCCCGGAACGGTCCCTCCGGGGAGGGGCCAAGGGCGGCTCTTCCGTTCAACCGGAAATCCGGGCCTCCCTGCCTCCGGCAAGCTGTTCCCCCTTTGTTTCCTTCCGTCCGGTCATTGCCCGGAAAAAAACGGGAGCATAAGATGGGCGAAGGGATAAAAATTATCGCCGTAAACCGCAAGGCCCGGTACGATTATACGGTGGATGATCATTTTGAATGCGGGATAGAACTTTTGGGGACAGAGGTAAAATCGTTCCGGGACGGCAAAATCTCCTTTCTCGACGCCTGGGCGGAGCTGATAGACGGCGAAATTTGGCTCCGGTCTCTGCGGGTGGCGGAAAACCCCTTTTCTTCGATTTTTAACCACGACCCGGACCGGAAAAAACGGCTCCTCCTCCACCGGGATGAAATCAAACGCCTCAGCCGGAAGGTAGAAGAACGGGGCTATACCCTTATCCCCCTGTCCTTTTATTTCAAAAAAAGCCGGGTCAAAGTAGAACTGGGCCTCTGCAAGGGGAAAAAATCCTTTGACAAACGGGCGGATATTCGGGAACGGGATGTAAAACGGGATATGGCCCGGGAATTCCGGCACGGCCTGCACTAAGGCCGAAGCCCGCGGGACGCCTGTACCGGGAGGCTGGGGGCTTTGAAAAGTTCCCTGGGGAAAAATTGTAATATTTCCCTTCAAATGATATATTTATAATATGAAAAAGAAACTGCGGGTTATAGTTCTTTTCACCTTCCTGATCTTCCCCCTGCTGGAAGCCCAGGAAAACAAACCGCTCATCAAACTGAACCCGCTTTTCATCGAAGGAATAGGTATTGAAGAATCCCGCCTGATTGAATCTCTTATCCTGTCCTACCTCGCCGATATCGGAGAGCTGATTAGTTATTTTGACCCGGCCCGGACCGGGGAGCCTTTCGCGAATGACGAAAACGCCCCTGATTCCTGGTCCCGGCCCCCCGATTATACGGTTACCGGAACCATCCACCTGGAGCGGGACAGCCGTATTTTTTTACTGGAACTCCTGAATACCAAAACCGGGGAAACCTGCTCGTTTACTTCGATATATAAATCCACCGGCGAACTGGTGTTAAAAGCCCGTTCCATTCTGGAATCGGCTTTTGCCGCCGGGGGCTTTGAAAACGGGAAAAAAACAGAGGCCCCTCCCGAACCGATAAGCGAAAGCCAGATTGTAGGAAGCTGGCGGGGGGAAACGGGGATTGAAATGATCCGCCTCCAGCGGGGAGGCCGGGGAGTGGCGGTTTTTTCCTCCGGCGCCCAGATGGTACTTTCCTACGTAATCGAAGACAACACCCTCCGGGTATGGCAAATTTCCCCCAATTCGGAACGGTTTTATTATCCCCTGCCTTATGACGCGGCCAGGGAACTCAGCGCCGGGGCGGAACCCATGACCTGGGAATTGTCCCTGTTTTCAGGAGGAACGGTCCTGGGGGGGATAAAAATCGCCACCGGAGTTCAGCTTGAGGGAAACCGGGCCTTGAACTTATTGCCCGGAGGCGATATTCGGGAAGTTGAATGGACCAAAGTGAATCATTAGACTTGTTCAATAACCCGGTTGGTTATTAACCAAGTCTTGCAGTTTTTCAGGCCAAAGCCTTGCAAAACTAAAGCATATCCTGTCTGTCCCGGAGTATATCGAGGATCAGCAGGCAGGCAAAAACAGCCAGTCCGGCGCAGCAGGCGGCAATTTTTAGCGTCCTGTCGGAAATATAATCCGGTTTTCCCGCCTGCAGGATTTGCCCCGCGGCGGTCCGGGGATTTTTCAGGCC
>JAISAN010000266.1 GCA_031266635.1 Treponema sp.
GTGAATATGTCGCAGCCTTCGCTGTGCCGCCATTTCAGCCGGATTACGGGTACAAGTCCGCTTCAGTTTCAGAAGCGGCTGCGTTTGTATGAGGCGCAACGGCTCATGTTGACGGAAGATAAAAGCGCAGAAACGGCGGCATACGAGGTAGGTTATGACAGCCCCACGCAGTTTAACCGGGAATATAAGCGGCAATTCGGCGAACCGCCGCGCCGGGATATTCAAAAAATGATTACCATAAAGACGGCAATTGCTTTATAGAATGGCGGAGAGAAGGCGGCTGGCGGGTGTGCTGGTGTCCGCAGACACCTTGGCACTACCGCCAGCCGTTTTAGCCAATCCCTCCTTATTAGCCGACAATGTTTTATTCTTGCGAAATTTGGGGTAAATTTCCCGCGCCATGGATGGCGCGGTGCTACAATAAATTTGGGGACAAAAAAACTTTGAAATTTATCATAATAAAATATAGAGTACGGGGGCACTGTACATAACAGGACTATTTACGCTTCGCCGCCAGTAGGTGGCTCGGGCTACGGTTTTGTTAGGTCAATCGCTTCGCTCATTCCCACGCAAAACCTCCGCCACATTTTGCCGGACATGGTCTTTGCTTTGCAAAGCCCTTGCTCGGGTCGCCAAAACGTAGTAAACAGCCGGTGCGTCATGCACAGTAAATCCTGTTTCACATTGAATTATTATAAGCTATTTTTATTAATTCAAGAAGTATATCATTCTTCTTTTCTATTTCGTCTTTTTTTATCCTAATTCTATACCTATTCCATCTAGTATCATAATCAAGAATATCCAATCCGGCATTCTCGATTTTTTCTTCAATTTCATTAGTCCTCGGTATTCTTAATTCAAATCGTAAAATGTTATTTTTTTGAGGCCTAAATATTGCAAAATTATTTATTTGACCATTATTAGCTAAACCAATATAATACTTGTTGTATTTGAATTCAAAACCCGGTGAAATTGTTTTTATCAATTCCAATATCTCATCGGCCATTGCTACAGTTTGTTTTGTTCCCCTTTGTTCCCAATAATTTTTATCAGCCACTTCTGAAATTTCTTCATCATCATCAACCAATCCAAGTGACAACTGATCTAATATTTTTGTAAATATTAGAGAAATATCATCTCTTATTTTAACTGCATTCATTTGTATTGCGATTAATGGGATTGAACCATTAAATAGGCTTATAACATTCAAGAAACGACTTGTAATATCTTCTGCAATTATGACAGCACAATGTTCATATTGTGGAAATCTTTTCCGTTCAATGTCCCAATATTCTATAGTTCTAATTATATGACTCTCATCAGTTTTGCCCAATTGAATCTCAACTTCAAATCTTCTAGTGGCGTTCTCGTCTTGTAATAATATATCAAGCCGACCGGCATGGGGTTGTATTCTCTCTTTATCTTTAAGAATTAAATCCCCTAAACCAATTATTGCCGGTTCTTTTGCAACAATTTCTTGAACCCATTTTTCATTTAATTCCGGATGATTTTTCATATCAATTTTTTGATATTTTACATAATTTATTGCCATTTTTTCCTCCAATAAAAAGTTTACCATATAGATTTATTTTTGTCAATACTTATTTGACATTTTCAGAGTTTATTTCACATAACAATATGTTTAGTCTCTACAACCTACTAATTGCGAAAGCTGTGTATCGGCGCGGGAATCCGCCCGCCCCGGCTGATAAAGGCTTCGCTTCCCGCGGCGTTCACCGGCATCACCGGCGCGCCGCCCAGCAGGCCGCCGAACTCCACCCAGTCGCCGGCCTTTTTCCCCGGCACGGGAATAACCCGGACGGCGGTAGTTTTATTGTTCACCATGCCGATAGCCATTTCATCGGCGATGATGGCGGAGATGGTGGAGGCCGGGGTGTCGCCGGGGAGGGCGATCATATCAAGGCCCACGGAGCAGACGCTGGTCATGGCCTCCAGCTTGTCCAGGCTGATGGAGCCGGAACGGACCGCGGCTACCATGCCCTCGTCTTCGGATACGGGGATAAAGGCCCCGGAAAAGCCCCCCACATGGGTGGAGGCCATGACCCCGCCCTTCTTCACCATGTCGGTGAGCATGGCCAGTGCGGCGGTGGTTCCGTGGGTTCCCGCGGATTCAAGGCCCATCTCTTCCAGAATCCGGGCCACCGAATCCCCCACCTCCGGGGTGGGGGCCAGCGAGAGGTCCAGAATACCGAAAGGGACCCCCAGCCGTTTTGCCGCCTCCATCCCCACAAGCTGGCCCATGCGGGTAATCTTGAAGGCGGTCTTTTTGATGATGTCCGCCAGTTCGTCAAAATTCGCGTCCCGGTGGTTCTCCAGCGCGGCCCTGACCACGCCCGGCCCGGAGACTCCCACGTTGAGGCAGGCTTCCCCTTCGCCGGGCCCGTGAAACGCCCCGGCCATAAAGGGATTGTCCTCCGGGGCGTTGCAGAAGACCACGAGTTTCGCGCAGCCGATGCCGTCCCGGTCCGCGGTCTTTTCCGCCGCCGCCTTGATCACTTCCCCCATGCGCCGCACCGCATCCATGTTGATGCCGCTTTTGCTGCTCGCCGTATTGACCGACGCGCAGACCCGCTCCGTAAGCGCCAGAGCGCTGGGAATGGAATCAATGAGCCGCCGGTCTCCGGTGGAAAACCCCTTCTGTACCAGGGCGGAAAAGCCCCCGGCAAAATCGACCCCCAGGTCTCCGGCGGCTTCGTCCAGCGTTTGGGCAAAGGGCGTATAATCGGTTTCCCCGCAGGCCCCGGCGATCAGGGCCAGGGGGCTTACCGAAATTCGCTTGTTGATGATGGGGATACCGTACTCCACCTCGATCTCCCGGCCCACCTTTACCAGCGGCCCGGCGACCCGGAGCAGTTTTTCCCGGATCCGCCGGCGGATCTCATCACCGGAAGAAGCGGCGCAGTCCAGCAGGGACACCCCCAGGGTGATGGCCCGGATGTCCAGCTTGTACCGGAGGAACATATCCACCGTTTCTTTTATTTCAAAAGGCGTAAACAGCATACTTCATCCTTATTGTGGAGAAAAACGAAGTTTTTCTCCTTAAGGATTTAGAAAATTAATATTATTAATTTTCTAAATCCTATGCATCGCCGAGAAAACTTTTTCGTGCATCACGCTGATGGAAACATTCAGGGAATTCCCCAGGGCGGCAAGATCGCTTTTAAGCGCGTCCAGCGCGCCGGTACTGGAAGAAAGGTCCACCATCATCATCATCACAAAATTACCCGAAAGGATCGTCTGGCTAATATCTTCGATGTTGATATTCCGTTCCGCCAGAAAGGCGCTGACCCTGGCGATGATGCCAACCTTGTCGGAACCCACCACGGTGATAATCGCGTTCATCACAAGCTCCTTGTTTCGAAGCGGCTTCAAAAAATCAGTTTGAAACCGCTTCATTCGTTCCTGATTTTATGCTCCGTGAGGAAAAGATCCAACACCGTAAGGAACAGGATCACCATCATGGGACCCAGAATAAGGCCGTTAAAACCAAAAGCCTGTACCCCTCCCAGGATGGCAAAAAAGATGATCAGAGGGTGGAGCTGGATCCGGTCTTTCAAAAACATGGGGCGCAGAACATTATCCAGAGTGGAAATAAAAATCCCCGAAACGATGAGGAAAAAAATTCCCCCGGCAATATTTCCGCTCATGATCCGGACGAGCCCCAGGGGCAGCCACACCAGCCCCCCGCCGATCATGGGGATAAAGACACAGATAAACGTAAGGGCCGCAAACACCAGCGCCCCCCGGACATGGAACAAGCTAAAGATGATATAAGCCATTACCGCCTGGACCAGGGCCACCATGATATAACCGAAAAAAAGATTCCGGGTAATATCCAGAAATTTGCCGGTCAGGGTGGTGATGTATTCCTTTCGGATGGGAATAGCGTGGAGAACCAGCCGGGAAAGGTAGGGGCCGTCGACATAAAAGAAAAACAGGGAAAAGGCCATAAAGACGAGGCTTAACGCAAAACCGCCGACATTCCGGGCCACGGTACTGCTCAGGGACAGCAGGTTCTGGAGGCCCGCGGTCAAGAATCCCGTAACCTGCCTGAGAATTTCATCCCCCGTAACAACAACCTGATCCATAGTTACGTCCCGAATAAGGGCGGAAATATGGTCCGTCAAATCCTGGAGGAATTCGGGCCGTTGATTAAGCGCCTCCCGGGTGTACCGGAGCAGGTCGATGATCTGCCGGAAAAACAGGGACGCCACAAAGGACAGGGGGATGAGGATAATTATCATGGTACCCAGGACAAAAACCACGGCCCATAGGTTTTTGAGAATTTTCCCCTTCAGGCTGTCAAGGTTGAGCTTTTTAATAAGCCGGTGGTGCAGGGGACTCAATAACACATACAACAGGGTTGACCAAAGGAGGACCGTAAAAAAAGGGGCGAAAAGCCGGCATACCAGGATAAACAGGATGATGAGGATAGCTCCAAAAACATAGGTCTGTATGTTTCTGGACAGATGATTAGGAGATGAATTGTTCATAAACCGGCCAGCATCCGCTCCGCTTCCGCCCTGCCCGAATAGGAGGGATTACGTTTCAATAGATCCTGGAGGTATTTTTTTGCCATATCCGAATCCCCCAGGCCGATGCAGGTTTTTCCCAGTTCCAATAGAGCTTCCCAGTTATCCGGGCTCAGGCGCAGAACCTCCTGATACCCGTTTTTCGCTTTAGCCAGATCCCCGGCCCCCACATAGGCCCGGGCCAGGTTCAGATGTACGGTGGGATTGTGAAAATCCGCCGCCAGGGCCTTCTCGTAATGTTCCACGCTGGCGGTCCAGTTTTCCTGCCGGGCATAGGCGGCCCCCATGTTGTTGTTCACCTCAAAATTGGCAGGCTCCGCCCGGTACGCTTCGCTCAAAAACTGGAGCGCCTCACCGGGTAAACCGTTGGTCAGGTAGAGGCTTCCCAGATTTATTCGGGGCCGTATATATTTGGCGTCCAATGACGCGGCTTTGGCATAAGCGCGGATGGCGCCGTCAAGGTCTTCCGCCGCCTCACAGGCGAGCCCCAGGGTATAAGCGTATACCGCGTTGGAGGGATTGCCATCGGCGGCCCGTTTGGCAAAGCTCACCGCCTCGGTATTTTTATTGAGGGCGATCTTCACTACCGCCATATTATAATTGGTCTGATCATCATTGGAAGCGCTCAGAAGCGCCCGGTTAAATGAGGCTTCCGCGGCGGCAAAATTACCGGCCGCGCTCTGGGCCGCCCCCAGCTCCCGCAGGGAAGCAAGATCATGGGGACTGTATTGCAGGGCTTTGGTGAAAGACTCGACAGCTCCCTGGTTGTTCCCGCCGGCAAGGAGGATGCGGCCGATCTCCCGGTGGGCGACCGCGTAATCTTCCTTTATGGCAATGGCCCGGCGGTAGGCGGCCAGGGCTTCATTCTGGCGGCCCAGGGCCCTGAGGGTTCCCCCCAGGTTATACCAGGCCGGTTCAAACCGGGCATTCAGCCGGACGGCATTTTCAAAGGACTGCCGGGCATCGGTATAATTCCGGGAACTAAAATAGACCCGGCCCAAATCAAAAGAATACAAATAATTATCCGGCTCAAGCCGGACCGCTTCTTTTAATTCGGCGGCGGCCTTGTCCCATTGCCGCTGGTCCCGGTTCAGTTTCCCCAGGGTATAATGCGGCAGGGCCTGGGAGGGGTCCTTGCCGGAAGCTTCACCGGCCAGGGCGTTTACCTGCCTGGCGGCCTCGGAGCCCTCATTGGTATTGGGATGGCGGGAATAATAATCGTAGTAGGCTTCCGCCATGTCCGCCAGCTTCTGGGCCTCAAAACGGGTTTCCCCCGCAGGCATCCGGGAACGGACTTCCGCAAAAACCCGGGCGGCCCCGGAGGTATCATCTTTCCGTAAATATTCCGTGCCCTGGGAGACCAGATCGTTCACCGCCCGCATTTGAGCCTGCAGTTCCCGGGAGACCCGGGCCAGTTCCTCTTCCTGGGCCTTGCGGCGGGCGGCTTCCGCGCCGGCGGCGGCCTGCCGTTCCGCCTCCGCCGCAGCCAGGGCCTCCGCTTCCAGCCGGAGCTCCTCCGCGGCCTGCCGCCGCGCCTGGTCCTGGGGGCCGGCGTCTCCGCTCCCCTGCCGCGGGGCCGGGGCAAGCGCGGCGGCGGCGGCTTCCGAGGCAAGGCGCTGTTCCCGCAGGGCCCGGTCCCGCAGTTCCCGGACTTCTTCATCCCCGGGGTTTTCAATAAGCAGCCGGTCCAGAAGATCCAGGGCCCGCTGGAATTCGCCGGCCGCAAGATATTCCAGCGCCAGATTGATGGTATTTTTCCGTTCGGTTTCTTTCTCCGTCAGCGTCGTACCGGTAGCGTCACGGGCGCTCCCGGCGGAACCGGATTTTTTCCCTCGGCCCAAAAAAAATACGCCCCCAAGAACCAAGAGCAGGATCAGTACCCCCCCGGAGACGCCAATTATCATCAACTTACTTCTGTTCATTTCCTGTATCTCCTACTCAAGTTCAAATTCCCCTTCATAACCCTGCACACCCTCGGTCCCGGCGGAAAGCCCCTGGGAATCATCCGCCGCGGATTGCAGGGAAGCGGACACTTCCTCCAGAAGCCGCCGCCGCCGTTCCGCCTCCGCCCTGGCCGCTTCTTCGGCCAGAAGTTTCCGCCGTTCCTCCGCGGCAAATTCTTCCCGGATAAAAGCAACAAGCCGTTCTATTTCCGGCCGTTTGGGCGACCGGGGCTCCAGAACCAAATACTGCTCATAATCGGCCACAGCGTCTTTCAGGGAACCGGCCTTGATCCGGGCATTGGCGCGGTTCAGGTAGGCGGGGGCAAAAACAGGCTTTTCCGCCATAGCTTGGGTATAAAATTCCTCCGCAAAGGCGGCGTTTCCTTTCATAAAATACGCATTCCCCAAATTAAAGGCAATACGGGCAGTCTCCGCCCCCGCCCGGGGAAGAATCTTCCGGTATGTCGCGATAGCTTCATCAAGGCGGCCCAACTGTTCATAGACCCTTCCCAGATAATGAAAGGCCATTACATGGGCGGGGTCTTCCGCCGCGGCAAGTTCCAGAAAAACCAGGGCTTCCCGGGGCTTGTTCTGCATAAAAAGCTCTTCCCCCCGGACAAAATTACTTTGAGAAAAGCCTGAAAAAACCAAAAAAAAGCCCAGGCCGATAAGCAGCCCAATCTTCTTCATAAATAAATCTCCATATAATAGAACAACCAACCGGGTTGTCGAACAAGTCCAATGTCTTCACATCCAGTCTATTACAGTATAGAATACTATTAGGGATCAGAAAAGTCATGACCATTCCATTGGCGCTTATCATTATTCTCGGTGTAGGAGCCGGTTTTCTCATCTTTTTTGTGGTGAAATCCCTGGTGGCGCCTCAAAAGGTGGAAGCCCTGGCGGGCTTAATTAAAAAAGGAAAGACCCAAACCGCGATTAAGGCCGCAAAACGGATTACAAGCCAGGAGCCCCAAAACGCCGAAGCCCATTATTATCTGGGTCTGGCCTATCACGCGGAAGGCAGGGACGAGCTGGCCCTGATGGAACTCAAAACCGTCAACCAGCTCGGCATATCGGAGCGGCAGATCCCGGAAATCGAATTCCGCCAGCTTTTGGCCCAGCTCTTTGTCCGCTACAAGCAGGAGGAAGAGGCGCTCAAGGAGTATCTTTTACTGATAAAACAGGCGCCCAACCGCTCCGAATATTATTATTGGGCGGGGAAGCTTTTTACCGCCCGGAACCGTACCGACATGGCGGCAAATTACCTCCGCAAGGCGGCGGAACTGAATCCTCAAGACGGTAAGGTGTTTTATGAACTGGGGGTAATGCTCTATAAGGATAAAAAAGTCCGGGAAGCAAAAGCGGCCCTGGAAGCGGCCCTGAAATACCAGAGCGGCAACGCCCAGATTTATTTTTTTCTGGGGAAAATCCAGAAGGACGCAAAAAATTATACCGCCGCCGCCGAAGCTTTTGAAAAGGCGGCCCGGGACGCGGAATTCAAAATCCGGGCGCTGGTGGAACGGGGCGGCTGTTTTATGGCCCTTAACGCGCCCGAAAAAGCCATTCCGGATCTGGAACGGGCGGTAAACGCCATTAGCGGCGAAACAGCCCAGGACAGCCTCTATGCCCGGTATTTTTTGGGGCTCTGTTATGAAAAAATCCGGGAGCTGGACAAGGCCATTGTCCAGTGGGACAAAATTTACGCGATAAAAAAGAATTTCCGGGACGTGGGGGAGAAACTGGCCCAGTACCAGGAGCTCCGGTCGGACGACAATATCAAGGATTACCTCATCTCCCCATCGGCGGATTTTGCCGAACTTTGCAAGGCGGTGGTGAATCAGGTTATGGAACTCCAGGCGAAAAACACCAAAAGCATCCCCGACGGCTGCGAAATGGTCGCCATTGAAAACGATTCCGCCAAATGGCGGAATGTACGGAAAATGCCCCGGCTTATCCGGTTTTACCGCAGTCCCGATCCGGTGGATGAACCGAAAATCCGCGCCATTCTGGATGACGCAAAAGACAACAACATCATACGGGCGATGGTTTTAACCAGCGCCGAATTTACCCGGGCCGCCCTGGAATATGCCAATTCCCGGCCGGTGGAACTTTTTAGCCGGGAGAAACTCCAGGCCATGCTGCAGGGGCTGAATTTGCCGCAACACAAAGATAAATCTTCCCGGCAGTTATGAAGATACTCTGCGTCTCAGACCATATCGATCCCCTTGTTTATTCCACTAATATCAAGGAGCGGTTTGGTGATGTTGACCTCGTACTCTGCGCGGGGGATCTTCCCCTGGATTACCTTGATTTTATTATTTCCAGCCTCGGCAAGCCGCTGTTCTTTGTTTTTGGAAATCACCACGTACATACCATGAATTTTTTCAGGAAAAAAGGCGATTTTATTCCCGGTTATTCCTGGGACGATATGAACAGGGGCGATCATTATTCCTCCGGGGCCACTCATATTGGTTCCCGGGTCAGGTATGAGGGGGGGCTTATCGTCGCGGGACTGGGGGGCTCCATGCGCTATAACCGGGGAGAAAATCAATTCACCAATTTTGAAATGTCCCTGGAAATATTAAAACTCCTTCCGGCGCTTGTTTTTAACCGCATTTTCCGGGGCCGTTTTCTCGATATTCTCCTGACCCACGCGCCGCCCCAGGGGATCCACGACAAGAAAGACCGGTGTCATTGGGGGTTTAAGCCCTTTCTTTCCTTTATGCGGATTTTCAGACCCAAATACCTTATTCACGGCCATATCCACCTGTACGATCTTTCTGATATCCGGGCTACCCCTTATCAAAAAACAATGGTTATTAATGCCTACAGTCATTATATAATTGATACTGGAGAATTATAAATTTTATGTCCGATATGAAAAAAAACGATTTAAAATTACGGGCCGCCGGGGATTTTTCCCGGGCCCGGGGAAAGGCGCTCCTTACCCGGATTCAACATTTTTTAGGCCCCGGCCAGGACCGGCTCTTATCCTTTGACGATGTGAAGGATATTCTGAAACCAAATAACCAGGTTTACCAGGGAACCCAGACTGTCCCTATTAAACTGATCGTGGGAAGCGAAGGCCGTTACCGGGATTTTAACAAGTATTTTCTTCCCCGGTCTGAACACCTGCGGAACCGGTGGGAACGGGTGGACGAAGCCCATATTATGGACATTATCCTTCCCGCCATTCAGCTCTACGAGATCGGCGGAGTTTATTTTGTCCGGGACGGAAACCACCGGGTATCCGTGGCCAAGGCCCAGGAGGTTGAATTTATCGACGCGGAGGTTATCAGTCTGGCGTCCAAAATTTCCATAAACCCCTCCATGACCATTGAAGACCTGACCAGCGCCCTGATCGCCTATGAAAAAAAAACCTTTTACGCGGAAACCCGGTTCGGGGAGCTGACCGGATGCGAAGACCTCGACTTTACCAGCCCCGGCCGTTACGATGTGATCTACAACCATATCCTGGGACACAAGTATTTTTTAAACCAGCATACCAGCGAAGAAATCCCCTTTCCCCACGCGCTTGTTTCGTGGTATAGTAAAGTGTATCGTCCGGTGATTGACATCATCAAAGAACAATGGCTCTTCCTGCATTTTCCCGGTAGAAGCCCCAGCGATCTGTATGTGTGGATTGTAAAACACTGGGATTTCCTGAAAAAAAAATACGGCGTTTATTCCCTGGCGGATGCGGCGCAGGATTTTTCAAAAAAATACGGCCTGAGCAGGGGAAAAATACACGGATTCTTAACGTTGGTTTGCGGCCGGTTTAAACATTTTTTTAAAAAGGACAAATAAAGTATGGCGGTTTTATCTATCCAGTCCCATGTGGTATACGGATATGCGGGAAATACCGCGGCGGTTTTTCCCCTTCAACGGCTGGGCCGCGAGGTTTGGGCGATTAATACGGTAGAATTTTCCAACCATACCGGTTATGGCGCCTGGCGGGGACAGGTTCTCGGAGCGGATCTGGTGCGTGATTTGGTTACCGGCCTTGAGGAACGGGGGGTTCTTTCCCGCTGCGAGGCGGTCCTCTCCGGTTACCTGGGTGATGCCGGGGTAGGCCGGGCTATCATTGACGCGGTGAACCGGGTGCGGAAAACATCCCCTGGGGCCGTCTACTGCTGTGATCCGGTGATGGGCGATGTGGGCCGGGGCTTTTATGTAAAACCCGGTATCCCGGAAATTTTCAAAAATGAAGTAATTGGCCTGGCGGATATTATTACTCCGAATCACTTTGAGCTTGAGGCCCTTACGGGGATCAAGGTGGAAAATTTTGACGAGGCCCGCCGGGCCATCAACATACTCCATGACCAGGGCCCCCGGGTAGTGCTGGTTACCAGCTACCGGGGAAAAGAAAATCCCCCGGAAACGCCCCATATCGGTATGCTGGTGTCGGACAAGACCGGCGTTTACCATATCTGTACCCCGGAACTTCCCCTGGGGGCCGGTATGGCGGGCTCCGGGGACCTGACCGCCTCGGTTTTTCTCTCCCGGTATCTGGAAAACGCCGATGTCAAACAGACCCTGGAGCTGGTTACCGGATCGGTTTTCGGCATTTTGCAAGCCGTTTTTGGAGCGGAAAGTCCAAAAACGGAAAAACCGGAGACGCCGCCGGAACTGCCCATCATCCGGGCACAGGGGGAACTCATCAGCCCGTCTTCTGTTTTCCGGGCTAAAAAACTCTAAGCTTATGGTATCTGTGGGGGCCCACAAAATCTGGAGCGAATTCCCCTGGAACCGTTTTGCCGGTTTTATTGCCCCCCAGGCGGATCGTTTCGGCATCCTGAAAAGCCTTACGGAAGACCTGAACCTGAATTCCGTGGTTATTTCCATCCAGGGGAACCGTCATTTTTTCGTATTTCCCAAGGGCCGGAATATCAATGCCGCCGGGGGGGGCTTTCCCTTTCGGGGTCAAAGCCCGGTGATTCTGGCCGCCCATTACGACCGGGTTCCCGGCAGCCCCGGCGCCAACGACAACAGCGCCGCGGTTTTTCAGCTCTTAAAAACCGTACAGCGGCTTGAAAAACTGGGCGCCGCTTACTGGATCGTCATCTTTACCGATAAGGAAGAACTGCAAAAAGGGGAAGGCATACGGGATCAGGGGGCCTTTACCCTGGCGGAAAAACTTCGGCTGTGGGGCCTGGGGGATGCCAAGGTTTTTATCTTTGACGCCTGCGGAACCGGGGATACCCTGATTGTCTCAAGCGCCACCGATTATTTTTTGAAAAACGATGAACGGCCGGGAATCCGCAAGGTCCGGCAGCTTATCCAGGGTCTTCGGGATCATGCCCTCAAAACCGCCCGGCAGCTCCATCTGGACAAGGTACTTCTGATCCCCACCTCATTCTCCGACGACGCGGGTTTCCTCCGGGCCGGCATCCCCGCCCAGACCATTACTACCCTCCCCGCCGGGGAAGCCGCTCCTTACGCCGGACTCTTACGGAAACGCCCCGATTTTGCCGAACTCCTTATCTCCGGGGCCATCGCAAAAACCGCCGACCGGCTCCTCATTCCCGAAACCTGGCGTTCCATTAACAGCCCCTCGGACAGCCACCTCCGCCTCACCCCCGAATCCTACGAGCGGATAATTCGCTTTGCCGCAGAACTCTGCCGGGAATGAAGGGGGAGCGGCGCATACGGCGGCCTGAAGGCCGATGCATTTTCTCACTGTTGAACCATAGGTTCGAAACCTTCGATTCCCAAGGCTGCGAAAATGCAGGTTTTAAGGCAGCGCCTGTTTTAAAGCAAAGTTATGGTCCGGGCTATGGAGTAGGATGCAGGAACCTGGACACCGCCGGGGGGTACGCTGACGCCGTAGTTCTTCATGGTAAAGGTGATACCATCGCTATAAATATACACGATTAAGCCCTGGACCACGGCAGGGGTAGTAGAATCAAGTCCAGGCAAACCGTCATTGTAATATGCCTGGGAACCGACAAAGCTGCTTACAAAGCCCGTAGGGGTGATATTCCGGCTGTTGCTAACCACTCCCGTATCAGTATAGAGGGTGATCCGCTCAAAGGTGTCCGTGTGTATCTGCACACCGCCATGATCATGTCCATAGAGGTAGACCACCTTGGGGTACTTGATCATAACCGTCTTTAGGGCGGCATCACTGACGCTATTCATGCCCTTGTCTGCGTTGGAAATATTTCGGGAATCCCGAAAGGGGTAGTGGCCTATGACAAAAACAGTTCTATCCACGCCGATAGCGTCCAGTTGTCCGTCCACCCAGGTAATCAAGCCCGGATCATAGACATAGTTGTTGTGATTATCCGCGCCAATATCGGCGGTATTAAGTACCACGAAGTTCAGCCCATCGATAAGATAGTGATACCCCAGCACATGATCGCGGCCGTTAATCTTTGTGTTTTGATTTAAGTGATGGGTAAAGGGTCCGATCTTGTTAATCATATCCGCCGTATAATCGCCGGAATTCCAGTTTTCCATGCCTGGGGCGAACTCGTGGTTCCCTGTGGCGTAGAGGGTCCGTCCTGATGGGGTTGCGCTTGCGGCGGTGGTATAGAGGGCCTGGATTGCGTTTGCGTAATTACCGGTCTGGGTCCAACCGGTGGCGCTAATGTGATTAGAGATAAGGTCCCCGGCCAGTACCAGGACTTTGGCGTTTTCGGGCCGCATGGCTGTGGCAGTAGTAATCATCCCCCCGCGTATGTAAGGCGAGCTATTCTGAATACCCGTATCGGTGTGGATATCGCTGGTTGCGGCAATGGTGTAGAGCAGGCTGCCCTGAGGGATAAAGGGAGCGGCAGCCATGACTTCTTCGACCCTGTAGAGTTCCATCAGCGAGGAAGCGGTATTGGTTCCTACGTAGAAACCGTTACCGTGACTTCCGGTTACCCGTAGATAATAAGTCGGGTTTGCCGGGTTAGTAATACGGAATCCGGTACTACTCCAGGCGATTGACAAGTCCTGCGCCGTTCCCAGAGTAACCGCGGTGGTACTCAGGTTAAGGTAGGAGGCAGTGGGAGTTGCGGCCTTATCCACTGCCTGAATAGTGTAGGTATTAGATGAGGACCCGGCGGCGATATTCCAGAGTATGCCGGTATGGGTCTCATTATCAGTTCCGGCAAACAACCGGTAATCCAGAATATCGGTTAAAATCGTGGTTGTTGCCGCTATCCGTGCAGCCGATACCCCGGCGCCTCCGTTACCTCCGCTAAGGGTAATGTTGCCGATGGAAATAACGTACTGCCCCGGCGTTAGTTCTGTTTGACCGATTTTTGTATACCTTGTAACTGGAGTGGGAAGGGCAATAATAAAGGCCGGAGCCTTTGTTTCCACCAAGTCCCCTGCGGCCTTTATTCCTATCACCACCGACTGTTGTGTACTCGTCGCGGGAATGGGGGTAAAAGTAAGGGCTACCGTTTTGGTAGCCGGGGTATAGCTGACGAAAGCCAGACCGGCCACAGTCGATCCCGCAGTATCGCCATTGATGTACCCCTTGATGGTAAAATGGCTCAAAATAGGGACTGTTGTGGGATCCTCTTGAAGCACAATTGTGATGGTCCCATTGTCCGCAACAACGGAAGCTGTTTGAACGAGGATGGGGCTGGTGTTTTTGGTCCCTTCTTGAATGGCTGAGGTAAAAGTATCTGTTGCGGCGGCCAGAGCGGTAACTTGGGCGTCCACAGCCTCCTGGGTTGCACCGGTATCGTCCCTTACCGCTTCGGCTGCGCTAATGGCGGCATTCAAGATGTTCAATACTTCTTGGGTTACCCAATGCGTTCCCGTATCTACATTGGCGGCATCGGTCTCAATAACAACCGTTTCTCTTGCGGTTTTCGCCGTGTCAATAGTTTCGATCAACACAATTTTATTGGTCTCCGTACCGGTAGTTGATCCCGCAGGGGCCTTACATCCCGCCAGGATCACCGCCACCGCTAGGAGAAACACAAAGAACATGAATTTTTCCGTTTTCATATGTGCTCCTTTACAAGAAAAATATTTTTACAGAGATACCCCTGTAATATGTGGTGAGAATAAAAAAGCCGGAATATTCCAGCCTGAGTTAAAAATGGAAAAAGTACGGTTGCAACGTAACCTACATGGGGGGGGGGGGGGGGGTAAACCTATATTATATAAAAAATAAAACACTTCCTTCCTATTTAGTGAAGTGAATTTTTTGTCTCCACCAATATAAGGGATATAGATAAAACATAGTATTGCGGTTTGGAAAATGCGTCA